>DCDC01000192.1 GCA_002316225.1 Firmicutes bacterium UBA1065
ATCCCAAAACTTATAATATTATGGATATAAAGACCAAACACGGGGTGGAAATTATGGATAAGTCTCAAGGGAAGTTAACCCGGACCGAAAGGGCCTGGGTCTTGTATGATGTAGGAAATTCGGCCTTTATAATGCTCATTTCAACCATCATACCCATATATTTTAAAAATGTTGCTTCACTGGACGGGGTTTCTGCTGCCAATTCAACCGCTTACTGGGGTTACGCCATGTCAGTTTCAACACTTATTGTGGCGGTTTTAGGCCCCATTCTGGGAACTTTGGCAGACACAAAAGGATATAAGAAGCCTTTGTTTACCTTGTTTTTAATGCTGGGTGTTATCGGATGCGGAGCTCTTTCCCTTCCTGTTCCCTGGCTTGTTTTTTTGGTGATATTTGTGTTTTCAAGGGTTGGAATCTCAGGAAGCCTCATATTTTATGATGCCATGCTTCCCGATGTAACAAGCGATGACAGGATGGACCTCTTGTCCTCCCATGGTTATGCCTGGGGCTACATAGGAAGCTGTGTTCCTTTTACCGCCAGCCTCCTCTTGATTTTGTCGGCGGAGAAACTCAACATGACAACAACCTTTGCCACAGGAGCGGTCTTTATTCTCAATGCCTTGTGGTGGTTCCTGGTAAGTCTTCCTCTTCTTAAACATTACAAGCAGGTCCATTACGTGGAAGTTGATGAAGCACCCGTTGCCATGGCATTCATGCGTCTTGGAAGAACCTTTAAGGACATTAAAAAACACAAGGAAATATTCGTGTTTTTACTTGCTTATTTCTTTTATATCGATGGAGTTGACACAATAATCAGCATGGCTACATCCTATGGCAAGGACGTAGGTATAAGTGACAATAATTTGCTTTTAGCCCTGCTTTTAACCCAGGTTGTCGCCTTCCCCTGCGCCATAATTTTTGGTAAACTGTCAAAAAAATATAAAACTTCCAGCTTGATAAATGTTTGTATATTAGGTTATTTTATGATTACTATATTTGCTCTCCAGTTGGACAAGGCATGGGAATTTTGGTTTTTGGCTGTTTGTGTTGCCCTCTTCCAGGGAGCCATTCAAGCCTTATCCCGCTCCTATTTTGCAAAAATAATTCCAAAAGAAAACTCAAGCGAATACTTTGGTTTTTATGATATTTTCGGAAAGGGAGCTGCCTTTACCGGAACAATCCTCATGGGTCTTACAACCCAGCTTACCGGCAGCTCAAAATTCGGGGTACTGATGATTAGTATAATGTTTATTATTGGGTATCTTATATTTAAAAAGTCCGTTAAAATGCAGTCCATGTCATCCTGAGTGAAGCGAAGGATCTCAAGAGATCCTTCGGGCTAAAGCCCTCAGGATGACACTATGGGATATTCATAGCAATGACATTGACATGTAGAGAAAGGAGTAAATATGTCGATAATAAACTCTTTTATAGTTCCTCATCCTCCCTTGATAATCCCTGAAATAGGAAGAGGAGAAGAATTAAAAATTCAAAAAACCATAGATGCTTATCACAATATTGCCAAACAAATTTCACAAATCAAACCTGATACCATAATTGTAACCACCCCCCATTCAATAATGTATTCTGATTATATACACATTTCACCAGGTAAGGGGGCAGAGGGAAGTTTCCGTGAATTCGGCCACCCGGATGTATCCATGAGGGTGGAATATGACGTGGATCTGGCTTTAGAGATTGCAAAAGAAGCAGAGAAAAATAACCTCCCTGCAGGAACCTTGGGCGAGAAAAACAAATCCCTTGACCACGGTGTCATGGTACCCCTTTACTTTGTTAACAAGTACTACAAGGATTATAAGCTGGTACGCGTATCCATATCCGGCTTGTCGTTTTTGGACCATTACGAATTCGGCAAGTGCATCCAAAGAGCTGCCGATAAAAGCAACAAAAAAATTGTATTTATCGGAAGCGGGGACTTGTCCCATATGCTCAAGGATACAGGCCTTTACGGCTACAGGGAAGAGGGACCTGTTTTTGACAGGGAAGTAACCAAGGCCATGAAGACAGGGGATTTCTTACAGTTTATTAAATTTGACCCTGATTTTTGCGAAGCTGCCGCCGAATGCGGATTACGCTCCTTCATAATAATGGCCGGAGCCCTGGATGGGAAAAAAGTAAGCTCTGAACTCTTGTCCTATGAAGGCCCCTTCGGAGTTGGTTATGCCATTGCAGCCTTTAAGGTTTTGGGTGATGATGAAAGCCGTCGCTTTGACCAAATATATCTGAAAGCAGAAAAAGATAGGATAGAAGCTTTGAAAGCTCAGGAGGATGAGTATGTGCGCCTTGCCCGCCAATCCCTGGAAACCTATGTAATCAAGCGAAAAGTGATGAAAAGGCCGGATAATTTGAGCCCGGATCTTATAAATAAGAAGGCAGGTGTCTTCGTATCCCTGAAATTGGACGGCAGCTTGAGGGGCTGCATAGGAACCATTTCTCCCACTACTTCAAGCATAGCTGATGAAATTATCCGAAACGCAATAAGTGCCGGGACGGAAGACCCGCGCTTTCCACCTGTTACCGAAGAAGAGCTTTCAAGGCTGGAATACAGTGTAGATGTCCTTGGAAAGGCGGAAAAGATAGAGTCTCTTGATGACCTTGACCCTGTGAGATATGGTGTCATAGTTACCAAGGGACACAGGAGGGGCCTCTTATTGCCCAACTTAGAGGGAATAAATACGGTTGAAGAACAGGTATCCATAGCCTTAAGAAAAGCAGGAATTTATCCCCATGAAGACTACCGGCTTGAAAGATTCGAGGTGGTAAGGCACAAATGAGCAAAAAAACATGCCCTTTATGTCCTCACCACTGCAATTTAGGCGAAAATCAAACAGGTTTATGCGGGGCCAGAAGAAATATTGATGGTAAAATTACTCCAATAAACTACGGCAAGCTTACGGCTATTGCCCTGGACCCCATTGAAAAGAAACCTTTGAACAGGTTTTATCCGGGAAGTTCTATCTTGTCGGTGGGAAGCTTCGGTTGCAATTTAAAATGTTCCTTCTGCCAGAATCATCATATATCCATGGCAGGGGAGGATGATTTGGAGACTCAGTATGTAAAGCCTGAAAACCTGGTAAGTATCGCCTGGGATTTAAGAAACAGGAGAAATATCGGTATAGCCTATACTTATAACGAGCCCCTGGTTGGTTATGAGTATGTAATGGATTGTGCAAAACTTGCAAGGGAAAAGAATTTAAAAAATGTCCTTGTCACAAACGGGTGTTTCTGCCAGGATCCCATGAAGGAACTCTTGCCCTTGATTGATGCCGTAAACATAGACTTGAAAGGCTATACCCCTGAATTTTACAAAAAGTTGGGCGGGGATTTGGAAATCGTAAAAAATTTTATTAAATTGGCTGCAAAATACTGCCATGTTGAAATTACTACTTTGATAATACCCGGTGAAAATGACGGAGAAAATGAAATGAGAGAGCTTTCGGGATTCATATCCTCCGTATCTTCCGACATACCCCTTCATGTAACAAGATTTTTTCCAAACTACAAGATGCGGGACAAAAGACCTACGGAAGTTGGGAGAGTTTACGGACTGGCTGATATAGCAAGAGAAAAGCTGAAATACGTGTATGAGGGTAATTGCTGAAGGTGGTGAGTACTTTGTCACGATTTTTGAAGGGTTTGATCTTAGGTGCTGCAGCTATAGCCCCCGGAGTAAGCGGGGGGGCTTTAGCCGTAATATTTGGCTTGTACGATAAAATTACATATTTTATTGCCCATTTAAACAAAAATTTTAAGGAAAACTTACTTTACTTCATACCTGTCGGTCTTGGAGGCTTAGTAGGTGTTTTAGCCTTCAGCAGAATAATCGAATACCTTTTTCGTTATCATGAAGTTGAAGTAAAATATGCCTTCATAGGTTTGATATTGGGCACAATCCCTTTGGTTGTGGGGGAAGCAAATAAAAAAGGTTACAAACACAAATATTTGATAGCTTTTATAATAACCTTTTCTATAACAATGATTGTCGCCTATTTGGAAAAAAGCGAATTCAATCATATTGTGGAGGCAGGTACCTCTCCGTTTAGCTTAATTGTTTACGGTGCCATAATAGGTTTCGGAACCATAATTCCCGGAATCAGTTCATCCATAATGCTGATGCTTATTGGAGCCTATGAAATAGTCATAGGGGCTATTTCAAACATTCAACCCTTAATGCTTTTTTATCTGGGTATAGGTTTTGTCCTGAGCTTATTTTTGTTTGCAAAAATAATAAGCCTGCTTTTTGAACGGGCTTACGGGATTACATACTATGCAATCTTAGGTCTTGTTTTAGGTTCTGTTATTTCAATATTCCCGGGCTTTGCGCTGACATTTGATTACTTCCTTAATTTAATAATACTGATTTCATGCTCCTGTCTTTCATATTCACTATCAAGAATAGGCAAAGGAAAAAAAGTCAGCTCTTAACAAGATCAGCAAACATGTCGGCAATAATTCCAATATTGTTTGCCTTCATATCTTCTTTAAGGAGAGGAAGTGTATATATTTTTTTGTTTTTAAAGGTTTCCTTAATGATATTTAAATACTTTTGCTCCTCTATTTTCTTGCTGATCCAAAATTCATCCTGCATATTATCGGGAAGTATTCTGTTAACTATTATACCGCTGACCATTACATTATACTTTTCTAATATGTTGATTGCCTTGACGGTTTCATCAATAGGCAGTTTTTCAGCATTAATGACAAAAATAAAAGACAAGAGGTGGTCATCCATCATTATTTTCTTAGCTGCAAGTACTTTATCATATCTTCTTTTTAATATGCTTATGACTTCATCCTTTTCCAGATCCTTATCCGAAGCCTTATGACCTTTTAGAGCCATGGACATAAGATTTACGGACTTGCTCCTTTTTTGTATTAAAGTTTCAAGCCAGGCTCCCAATAATTCAGGCAAGGACAGGAGTCTTAAGGTATGACCTGTAGGGGCAGTATCAAAAATTATCCTGTCATACTCATCAACCTTCTCAATTATGATTTCAATCATTTTATCAAATAAAGCCGCTTCCTCGGTTCCAGGTGAAATAGAAGCTGCATCAATTTGCTTGTTGATTTGTTCAACAATTATGGGACTTACTATTTGTTTTAAGCTTACCCTAATATCATCCATATATTTTTTGCTTTCTTTTTCACCGTCTATTTCAATGGCATCTAAGTTTGGAAGTAAATTGCTTATAGTATCATTTATCTTTCTTTCAAATATGTCTGATGTTGAGTGAGCAGGGTCTGTTGAAACCAAAAGGGTTTTTAGCCCTCTCTTTGCCTGGTATAAAGCGTAGGATGCGCTGCAGGTAGTTTTTCCTACTCCCCCTTTGCCCCCAAAAAAAATTATTCTATTCATAATTCCTCCTAAGCGTCAAAGCCGTAATCTGACCATTTTTCCTGCCAAATATACAACCTGCTTATCATCCTGTTTTGCCAGCCATCTAAGCCTTCTGCTATAAGCGGCAAAAGCTCCAAGGAATAATAAGTGGTGGGAATAGGTATTCCCAACAAATCTCCAAAACATAAAAGAATAAAATCATCCATTTCATCATGGGCTTCTTTTATGAGCAGCGCCCTTGACTTCCTGTTAAAATCAGTAACTCCCTGAAAGAAAAGTTTAAAATTATCTAAAAATTCTTTAATTCTTTCCTTGTCCAAAAGTTGCCTCCTCTTGAGAGATAAAACTGCTGTCAAATAAACAACATATTTTGTCATTTATTTATTATATTTTAGTCATGGAAAATTGTCAACTTAAGCCAATTGATAATTGACTTAATTTTCCAATAGTGCTACAATAAATATTGGTTCTCAATGCATAAATATAATAGCAAAAAAGAGGGGCAAAAATGGAACTACTTGAATATTTGGATATTATTGAGAATAAACTTAAAAGCTCTTTTGATATAAAAAGGAATTATACTATTAAAAATATACAATTTGATATGTTTGCTGAATACCATCTGAGAAACGAAAGATATGTCTTGGTAAAAAAAGCAGTTGTATATGCATTTGAAAACAATGAATATTCTTTAATCAAGTATTGTGAAGAATTAGATAAAAACTATTTGCAGGAGATTATAAATACCCTGACAGATTCCGTTGAATCTATAGTAAAACCCGACAAGGACCATATGTCCAGCACCATTACCTTAGTTATTGTTACGGACAATTTCACTAGTAATAAAGATAAGGACCTGATAACCAAAATAATTTCCGGTTTTAAATATAATAAGGGTTTTGCATTTGGATTTAAGGGTTGGGCTGATATCCGACTGGTATTGGTCTCCCTTAACGAAGATTTTGTAGCAACTAATAAAAAAGGAAAGGAGGTTATTGAGCTTTACAGATTATAAAACAAATGCATTAGTTGCTATATTATCTAATAATTCAAGAGGAGGTATTTATGAGTTCTTTAGTTTTAATTATTGCAAGTATTGTTCTTTTTCTGGTAGGTTATGTGACTTATGGTGCGTATCTGGCTAAACAATGGGGAATCGATCCTACAAGAAAAACGCCGGCTCACGAAGTTAATGACGGTATTGACTATGTACCGACAAAACCGGCGGTACTTTTAGGCCACCACTTTGCATCCATAGCTGGAGCAGGACCTATAAACGGACCTATCCAGGCAGCAATTTTCGGCTGGGTTCCGGTATTCTTATGGATCGTACTCGGTAGTATATTTGTAGGTGGAGTTCATGACTATGGCTCACTGTTTGCTTCTGTACGACATAAAGGAAAATCCATAGGTGAAGTAATTCACGCAAATATGGGCAAGAAAGGCATGATGCTCTTTTCGATTTTCGCATGGTTAACCTTGTTGCTGGTTGTTGCAGCCTTTACCAATATTGTTGCCAGTACATTTGCTTCAGTTCCGGCAGCTGCATCTTCGTCATTAATGTTTATTGTTCTTGCAATTTTATTTGGTTTTCTTGTTTATAGAAAGGGAGTATCATTAAAAATCGGGACTATAGTTGGAGTTATTCTTTTATTCTTGTGCGTATATTTAGGATATGTATTCCCTGTACAACTGAGCCTTAACACCTGGATTATAGTTTTGATGATTTATATTTATGCCGCATCTACAGCCCCGGTTTGGATTCTGCTTCAACCAAGAGACTATTTGAACTCTTTCTTGTTGTATGCAATGATTGCGGGAGCGGTTATAGGCATAGTTATTTTCAATCCCAGCGTTCAGCTTCCGGCAGTAACCGGGTTTAATGTAAACGGACAATACTTGTTCCCCATGCTCTTCGTTACAGTTGCCTGCGGAGCTATTTCAGGTTTCCATTCCCTGGTAGGTTCCGGTACGACTTCAAAACAAGTAGACAATGAAAAAGACACTAAATTAATAGGATACGGGGCAATGCTTATAGAAGGCGTATTAGCTGTTGTTTCTCTTATTACAGCAGCATATGTATCCAATACAGAATTAACGGAATTGTTAAAAGGCGGACCCGTTAATGTATTCTCATCAGGCGTGGGAACTTTCATGTCCAAATTTGGCATTCCTTTTGATATAGGTAAATCTTTTGTGGCCTTGGCGGTATCGGCATTTGCCTTAACAAGCTTAGATACTGCTACAAGACTTGGAAGATTTATATTCCAGGAATTCTTTGATAATCCTGAAAAAGAGAAGCCATCAATACTTACAAATATGTATGTTTCTACTGCAATTACAGTTCTGATAGGCGGATACATGGCAGCAGGCGGATATGCCAGGATTTGGCCCATATTCGGTTCGGCAAACCAATTGCTGGCAGCACTGGCCTTATTGGCAATAGCAGTTTGGTTAAAGAAATCAGGCAGAAACTATCATATGCTTACAATTCCAATGATATTCATGCTGGTGGTTACCCTTTCAGCCTTAGTATTACTGATTAAATCAAACTTGGCAGCAGGAAACTACTTACTGGTAATATTCCCGGTATTGCTGTTCATACTGGCTGTCGTATTGGCAAAAGAGGGATATTCAATCATATTTGGTTCGAAGAAGCTGGAAGAAATATCAAAATCTCATTAAAGCAAATATTGCTTGCAGGAGTTGCCCTGCAGATTACCTGTGGTTAAGTAAGACATAAATGTATTGTCATAGGAAAAATTGATTAAAAATGAAAAGGCTGCCTTGCTTAAAAAAAGGCAGCCTTTTGTCAAAAACTAAGTTCTGGTATTTGTTACAAATATTTTTCATTTTATTGAAATATAGACAATTATTTTAAATAATCTTGACTCATACACCTCCAAGTGGTAATATTAAGTAGAATAATAATACATACTGAGCAATCATATTATTATTCTAATTTTATCATCTTTATAGGAGGTTTTTATGGTTACTTTTTTGATCGGCATTATAATTCTTGTCGGTGGCGGATTCCTTTACGGCAATTACTGCGAAAAGGTATTCGGACCTGATGACAGGGAAACACCGGCTATTACTAAGGCTGACGGCGTAGACTTCGTCGTAATGAAAAAATGGAAAAACTCCCTTATTAACTTGCTTAATATAGCAGGTACGGGACCTGTTTTAGGACCAATCCAGGTTTATCTTGTTCGGGCCTATTGCATTTATTACTATCCCTATAGGATGCGTTCTTGCAGGCTCAATGCATGACTATTTCTCCGGTATGATTTCCATGCGTAACGGGGGAGCCCAAATGCCTAAACTGATTAAGAAGTACCTGGGCGGAAAAGTATTCGGTGTTTACAATGTAATCGTATGGATACTTATGCTTTTGGTTGGTGTTGTTTTCGTATACACACCCGGAGACTTGATTGTATCAGAAATAATTGGACAACAGGCAGTTGCAACGAATCCCACAACCTGGATCGTTTATGCAGGAATATTCTTGTACTATGTTGTTGCAACAATATTCCCCATTGATGCTATAATTGGTAGAGTTTATCCGATATTCGGAGCTTTCCTGATTATATCAG
>DCDC01000182.1 GCA_002316225.1 Firmicutes bacterium UBA1065
CATTATTATGGCAGGCGGCAATCCCTTAGCCGGATTGGATATGTCCTTTAATAAGTTAATAGCAGTGCTTGCCAGCTCCTGGAATGTGAAGATTATTCTTTTTGCTACATTAATCGGAGGAATAATCAAATTGATGCAGGAATCAGGGGCAGTTACAGGATTAATTAAGTGGCTTCAAAAGCAGGCAAACGTTACAACACCGGAAAAAGCGCAATTTCTTACATGGCTGATAGGTGTAGTATTGTTCTTCGATCAGTACACATCTGAAGCTGTAACGGCAACCATAGGTAAAACGTTGGCCAACAATTACGGATATTCCAAAGAAAAGGTTGCTTATATTGTTGACTCAACTGCTTCACCTATGTGTGCCTTGCTTCCGTTGAACTCCTGGGGTGCATATATAATTGGTTTACTGGCTACACTTGAAGTTACGGATACAATGTCAGTCATGTTGAAGGCGCTGCCTTTTAACTTTTACTGTATTATTGCTTTATTAATAGTTCCTCTAATGATTTTTAAAAAATGGAATATTGGAAGCATGAAGACTGTTGAAGAAAATTATGTAGCAAGTGAAGAAATAGCTATTGATACGACGGAAGATGAACGGGTAGCTTCACCAATGTTAGTAATTATACCAATTTTAGCAATTATTGTAACTGTTATTGCTTCACAATACATAACCGGCAAGGGTGTTTTCTCTGATGGGGATACTTCTACATCAGTTTTCTATTCAATGCTGATTGGCAATGCGGTTGCAATACTTCTTTGCATGAAATCAGCAGGAATGAAAGGCAAAGAGACAGTTAAACTATGTCTTGATGGATGCCTGGAAATGGTACCGATAGCAATGCTGCTGGTATTTGCATTTTGTTTAAGCGGTATTTGCAGCGAATTAGGTGTTGGTACATACATCTCAACACTGACAGCAGCTCATATATCAGGAAAAGTTATTCCTGTCCTGGTATTCATTGTGGCTTGCTTAATGTCCTTTGCAACAGGTTCATCCTGGGGAACGTTTGCAATTGTGATACCAATAATTGTACCCATGGCAGAAGCAAATGGAGTTCCACTTTACCTATTAGTTGCATCAATGTTATCAGGAGCTATCATGGGCGACCACTGCTCGATGATCTCTGATTCAACGGTATTGGCTTCAGTGTTCAGTGGATGTGATAATGTAAGCCACTTTAAAACACAATTACCATATGCCCTAATATCTGCAGGAATATCAGCAGTTCTGTTTTTGTTAGTTGGCATAATAATGATTTAATGCATTAGGAGGAAAACAAAATTGAAGAATTTGAAAGGTTCTGACTTATTAATTAAGTGCCTCGCAGATTTAGATCTCAATTGTGTGTTTGGAATGGGTGGCCATGGAAATATGGCAACTCTGGATGCACTGTACAAGGCAGAAAAAGAAAGGGGTTTTAAGACATACATAGTTCATGACGAGTCTGTAGGGGCCGCAGCTGCCGGTGGTTACTTCAAGGCAACCGGAAAACCGGGATTGTTATTTGTTACAAATGGACCGGGTATGATGCAGGCGATTCCCGGACTTGTTGAACAAGCAATGGAGAACAGTGCAATTATAGTTGTTAGTGGAGATATTCCAACAGCCCAATGGGGTTATGGGGCCGAAGAAGAATTAGATATTTATCAGGATGATGATCAGACAACTCTGTATCGGGGTTTTGCAAAGAGAATATTTAATGTTGTTGACCCTAAACAAATACCTGATGCTGTTGTCAGAGCTTATACAACAGCCATGGGTGGAAGAACAGGGGTTGTGCTTATTAACATTCCTGTAGATGTTCAAAGCAAAGTAATTACAAAGGAAATGCTTGAAAAAGACTACAGGCTGAAAGAAAGGGCAATTATAGACAGACCAAGAGGCAGCAGGGAAGCTGTTGAAAAGGCTGCTGAATTATTGGCAAATGCAGAAGCTCCGATGATTATTTGTGGTGTTGGGGCTGTAATTTCTGATGCCAGTGATGAAGTAATTGAATTGGCCGAATTACTGGATGCTCCTGTGGGCACAGCCTACATGGGTCAAGCTATTATTGGCGGAAACAATCCCTACTATGCAGGAAGAGTTGGAGGATGGGGCAACAAGTATGCTAATCAAGCAGCATGGAATTCTGATGTTATAATAACATTAGGCAACAAATTTGACGAGGATGAAACAGGTGCATGGGAAGTTGGAGATACTTACAATATTAAAAAGACAAAGATTATTCATGTACACATTGATCCAAGAGAATTAGGTAAAATTTATCCTACGGAAGTTGGAATCCATGGTGATCCCAAGGAAGTTCTAAGGGAGATTATAACCCTGATTAAGAAAAAAGGAAAGACCTTTAACAGAGGTACAAAAGAAGCTATAGCAAAAGCAAGAGCTGAGTACTACGAAGAAATGAAAGAATACAGGGAAAGCAACAATGTACCTATTAATCCTTTCCGTTTTGTCAAGGAATTGGAAGAAGTATTTCCCAAAAACGGCATCCAGGTTGGTGCGGCAATATGTGCAAGAAATTACTATTGCCACGACAATCCCAGGAGTGCCTACTATGGTTATGGAATGGGATTAATAGGAACGACCCTGGCGCAGGCTCTGGGTTTTGCAGTTGGATGCCCTGACAGGAAAATTGTGTCGGTTGAAGGAGATGGAGGATTTCTAATCCATTCCAGTATGCTGGCTACAGCTGCTGAATATAATCTTCCTATAACTTGGATAATAGTTAACAACTCATCTTATGGAACAGTTTGGGGATTGCAGAGGCAATACTTTGAAAACCGATCAATATTTACGGAATTCAAGTATGAAAATGATGATGTCTATGTACCGGATTATTCAAAAATAGCAGAGGGCTTTAGAGTAAAGGGATTTAGGGTTGAAAAACCCGAAGACATAAAGCCTGTATTGGAAGAAGCACTGGCATATAACGGACCAACCCTGGTTGATGTTGTGGTTGACAGAATATTCAGCAGTACTCCACCTACCGTAAGCAGATGCGGATGGGACAAATATTATCCTGCTTGGGAATGACCGGAAAGGAGAGCAAAAAATGAAAATTGGTATTGTAAAAGAAATAAAACCCAGCGAATACAGGGTAGCTGCTATACCTGCTGGTGTAAGAGAATTGGTTAGAAATGGCCATGAAGTAATTATTGAACATGATGCAGGCATTGGGAGCGGCTTTACAGATGAAATGTACGAAAAAGCCGGGGCCAGGATTGTAGATAAGGCAGAAGAAGTCTGGACAAGTGTTGATATGATTTATAAGGTGAAGGAAATATTTCCTGAAGAATTTAAGTATTTAAGAGAAGACTTAATCATATTGACATACATTCACTCAAATGCCCACCTGGAACAGACCAAGGCCTTGATGGAGTCTAAGTGCATTTCTATTGCATACGAGGATATTTCTGATGATAAGGGACAATGGCCGCTTTTAAGCCCAATGAGCGAGCTTGCTGGTAAGGGTGGTTTCCTGGCAGCCCTTCATTTCTCACAGACAATCAACGGCGGAACAGGGAAGTTGCTTGCCAATGTTTGTGGTGTTGAAACACCGGTTATTACTATCATTGGCTGTGGAAATTCAGGTTTTGGTGCTTGCGAATTGGCAGCTGCATTTGGAAACAAAGTAAATGTTCTTGACATTAACTATGATGCCATGATGGAAGCAAAGAAACGCCTGCCTAAAAATGTAACCTTCATGTTTTCCAATAGAGAAAACCTGGTAGAATGCATGAAGACCTCTGATGTTATCATTAACTGCGTCTTGTGGCCAAAAACCCGTAAAGATCATCTGATATACAGGGAAGATCTTAAGCTGATGAAGAAGGGTGCGATGATTATCGACGTGGCATGCGATGAAGGCGGTGCAATTGAAACTTGCCACAGCACCTGCCATTCAGATCCAATTTATTATGTTGATGGTGTTATGCACTATTGCGTGGACAATATTCCATCAGCATTTGCCCAGACTGCATCTACAACTCTTTGCAATGCAACTCTTCCCTATGCCCTTGCTATTGCTAATAAGGGTGTAAGGAAAGCACTTAAGGATGACAGACACTTAAGAAGGGGATTGACCACGATTGATGGCAAGCTGACTCTTCTTGAAACAGCAGAAAAATTAAATCTGCCTTATACCAATGCAGAAGAAATAGTGATGACTTTCTAAGCTGATAAGACAATAAGAGTAAAAAAGAGCTCTGAATACGTAATATGAGAATTCAGGGCTCTTCTAACGTCGAATGAATATTATTCGATTTGTTTATAAATGACAAATATATAATCAGTTATAAATGCCTATAGATTGAGATATTTGTCAGAAGAATCTTGACATTCGTTTTTAAGGACAATATAATGAATAATATCATTTTTGTATACAATGTTTTGCACAAACTAAGATGTTTGACAAAAAATCAAAATATTGTTTCGATAAATTAACAGGAGCGGTTTCCCGGCTCTTAATCATTATATATAATGAGAGGAATAGAATATATGATAGCGGATGAGAGGAACGATGTGCCCAGAAAAAGCAAATCAGATATTGCCTATGAATATATTAAGAAGGGGATAATTGAAAAAAAGTTTTTTCCTGGCAATCAAATTATTGAGGAAGATATAGTGAAAGCTACCGGTGTGAGCAGGACTTCTGTCAGAAAGGCTTTAAATCTGCTTCAATATGAAGGGATATTGGAAGGAAAGACTACAAGGGGAATTATCGTTGCCAAGCATAGTGTTGAAGATATAATATCAACTTTCCGGATAAGAGAAGTGTTAGAGACCAATGCTTTTGAACTCGCTGTTAAAAATATTGATGATGAAGCAATTCAAAAGATGAAGGAATATAATGAAGGGTTGAGAAAAGTCTCCAGAAATTTTAATATAATTGATTTTGTGAAATATAATAAAGACTTCCACTGGGTAATTGCAACAGCCACAAAGGACAAATATTATATGAAATATCTAAATGAAATATATAATAATATCGCGGTATATCTTTTATTCTATAACAGTACGGTAGATGACAAGCGCTCAATAGGTTACCATAACACCATAATTGAAGCTTTGATTGAAGGCGATGTGGAAAAAGGAAAGGCAGCAATAATTGCTGATAATTATTGTGGAATAGAAGACCTTGCGATAAAGTAAGGGATTTCCTTGCAGGCAGGACGTATTGTCCTGCTTTTTTTGTACTTGACCATGTATACAAATTAGAGTACAATTATTTAATAAATGGTTAGCATAGCTTATAAGAAATTTGAGGTGTATCTATGAGCGAGACAAGAATATCAATACTTAAATGGGAAGAAGGCTTGGTGCCCATGGGGTTAATGCAGTTGGAATCACTTACAGGCAACAGTACCAACCCTGATTCATATACATTTCCTGTAAAGTTTGTACAAGTTCCGGGTGCCTGTACAGAAACGGTTATTATAAATCCGAGTCAGGAAGTATTGAAAAGCATGATCGAAATCGGTAAGAACTTGGAGAAGGAAGGTATTAAGGCGATTGCAACAAGTTGTGGATTTAATGCAATCTTCCAACAAGAATTGGCAAATGCACTATCTATTCCGGTATTTTCATCAGCCCTTTTACAGGTTCCCTTTGTTCAAAATCTTGTCGGAACCAAAAACGGAGTAGCTGTAATAACTGCAAATAAAGCATCTTTGACAAAAGATCATTTGCAGGCTTGTGGAATAACTGATGATATGAATGTATATGTATATGGACTTGAAGATGCAAGTGAATGGGGCAAAATATTTGAAAAGCCGGAAGAAGCCATTGATATGGAGATTGTTGAGCATGAAATAATAGACACGGCAAAAAAGGCACTTTCTGAGCATGCAAATATTAAAGCTATTGTTTTAGAATGTACAGACCTTCCCCCATTTGCGCAGAAAATCAGAGAAGTTACGGGATTGCCCGTTTTTGATTTTAATACAATGGCAAACTATGTTGCACTTGGAATAGGAAACATTTCTTTATACAAACAGGGAGTAGTATAAAAATGTCATGATAATGCTTTTGACTACTTAGAGGATAAAAAGATGCATGGTACCTAAAATATAGGAACCATGCATCAATAATTATTTATTAGTTACCTAACGCATATGCAGCTGCTTCTTTTCCCGCAATTGTTCCTGATGCTATGGCAAGACCATAGAATGTTCCGGGAACATCGTAGTATGGAGTGCTGTACAAGCTTCCTGCATCTGAACCGGTTACATACAAACCGGGTATTGGTTTATTGTCACTTCTTAAAGCTCTTAAGTTTTCATCAACCCTTACTCCACCAATTGTGCTCCATGCACTGAATTCATTTTGAACTATATAGAAAGGAGCTTCGGTTATAGGTGATAAATACATGGGCTCTTTTCCGAACTGTGAATCGAATCCGGCGGCAACAAGTTCATTGTATTTGTCAACAGTTTCTTTTAAGTTTTCCATTCCAAAGAATTTTGCAAGTTCTTCAATCGTATCCGCTTTATAAACCCATCCTTCTTTAATGCCTTCTTCTATATCAGCGTCAAGATTAGTTAATACCCTGCCTTTGAAGTATTCTCCTATTACCCAATCATCAGGAGCCCCTTTAGCTCTCGTATATTCATATAAACCAATTTCTCTCATGGCATCTACATATGCCTGGTCTACAACTGCGTAAAAAGGACTATGACGCATAATAGGTTCACTTCCATAGGACATGGGATAATCTACCAGCTTTCCTTCGTCCATGAAGCGGTTACCCTGGGCATCAACGTTCAATGCACCGTAGAAACCAAACTTAAAGGCTGTATTTTGGTCAAATTTATCTTGTTTTGCACTTCGTGTCGCCTTGGTATTTGTACCGCCGTATTCATTTCCGCAAAGGCCAAAAGTTTTATCAATTACGGCTCCTACTTCTTGTGCCATTCTGATACCATCGCCTGTGCTCAAAGACCCTCCGGCCGGGTTAAATTTTGCACCTGAGAAATGCTCGGCAATCATTTGTCTGTTCCCTATAAAACCACCTGTTGACAAGATAACTGCATCTGCATAAATGGTAACTTTTGTTCCGTCTCTTTTCTGTGCTTCAATACCAACAACCTTATCGCCTTCTGTTATAAGCTTTTTACCTGTTGTATTGAAGAGTACTTCAACCCCATCTTCTTCTAAGGTTTTTTCCCAAATATTAATTCTGTCAGAGTAGGGGGTTAATATCAGGTGGAATCCGCCGTATTCGCCTTTGAAAGGAGTTTCAAATCTAAAGTTTGCTTCCTTAAATTCATAACCCATTTCCATCATTTGAGTTACCGCTTCAGAAGAGGTTTCCAGGCATCTCCTTACTAATGGCGCATTTACGGACCATTTTGAATAATTCATCATGTGGAAAAATGCTTTGTCAACGGTAAGTTTGGAATTCTGAGCTCTTAATACGGGAGTATCAATAGCAAAAGGACCTGATACTCTTAAACCGTTTGTTACTGCAATTGAAGCACCTTTTTCAACAGCCATTACTTTTGCCCCTTGGGCTGCTGCGTTATGTGCTGCCATGAAACCGGAACCGCCCAAACCAACAATTACAACATCAACTGTATATTCTTCGTCAGGTCCGGCTTCTTTTGTAACCTTATTTGCTCTTAAGGCACTTACATCTCCACCGGCTTTTTCTACTGACTTAGAAACCGCATTGATAACTGCCATGCTTGACATGGTTGCACCGCTTACAACGTCAACACCAAGGCTTTGATTATCAATGATACTCTTTATTACTTGAGATTCTACCATTGATACTAATTCCGGGGTTTCATTATGTTCTGTTATTTTAATGTCTGTTATTTTTGTATCAGAAAAAGTTGTTTCTACATTGAGGTAGGACAGATAACCATAAACTTTTTCCGAGTAGGTGCCTGCTTTATATGATTGTGTTGCCGGTTCTTGTTCTTCATTATCAGGTTCTTCCGGCTGTTCCGGCTGCTCAGGCTGCTGAACTGCAGGCGGCTCTTGACTTGCCGGCGGAGTGGTGCTGCATCCGCTGACCATTGTAATAATCAT
>DCDC01000203.1 GCA_002316225.1 Firmicutes bacterium UBA1065
GGACATAGAAGGAATCACCGGGGTTACGTCGTGGACAGAAACAGAGCTTGGAAATCATGAGCACAAATTGTTTGCTGACCAGATGACCAAGGAAACTGTAGCTGCCTGTGAAGGGGCCATCGCAATTGGAGCCAAAGAAATCCTGATTAAGGATGCCCATGATTCCGCAAGGAACATAGATTTTACCAAAATTCCAAAATGTGCAAAAATTATCCGAGGCTGGACCAATACCCCGGATTCCATGGTTGCAGGCCTGGATGAAAGCTTTGATGCAGCTATATTCATAGGTTATCATTCAGGAGCGGGCTTTGACGGGAATCCCCTTTCCCATACCATGAGTTTGAGTACCAATTATATCAGGATAAACGGAGAATTAGCCTCGGAATTTGTAATTCATTCATATCTGGCTGCAAAATACGGGGTACCGGTTGTATTCTTAAGCGGGGACAAGGAGCTTTGCGAAACAGCAAAAAAATTCAATAGGGGAATAGAAACCCTTGCAGTCAAGGAGGGGGTCGGAGGAGCTACCATAAGCATCAATCCTGAATTGGCCTGCCAACTGATTAAGGAAGGAGTCACAAAAGCCCTAAAGCATGTTTCAGCCTGCAAGATTGAAATTCCCGACATATTTGATGTTGAAATCTGTTACAGGGACCATAACAAGGCTAAGAAAGCTTCATATTTTCCCGGAGTTTCACAAACGGGACCTTATACGGTCAGGTACAGGGCCAAAGACATAAATGAATTTTCAGCTACAATGATGTTTATTCTATAAAAATTTGGAGGAAAAAATGTTCAGGGAAATGCGAAGAATCAAACAGTTACTGTCAGAGGAAGACACTAAAGCCGTATTGGAAAGGTGTTCAAACGGCGTCATGGCCTGTATGGGAGATGACGATTACCCCTATGCGGTCCCGGTAAACTATGTTTATTACAAGGACAAGATATATTTTCACTCGGCAAAAAGCGGCCATAAAATAGAGGCCATAACAAAACATCCCAAGGTATCCTTTGCCGTGGTAGACAAGGATACCATAGTAAGCGAAGAATACACTTCCTATTTCAGGAGTGTCATAGCATTCGGCAAAGCAAGGATAACTGAAGGGCATGAATACTTGGAAGCCTTTCGAGCCTTGGTTGAAAAATACTCGGGTGACATGCCGGAGGATGATAAACTCAAGCAAGTAAGAGAATGCACAAGGGCTTATATCGTTGCCATAGATATTGACCATGTAACCGGCAAGGAAGCCAAGGAATTAGTCGAAGGCAAAAAGTAATATTGCCTGCCCGGAAGCATTGTGTTATAATTTTACAAAGGCTGAAGGAATCGGGTGGTAGCATGTTTTTTATTGCAGGGATAAACAGAAAAAGAGAACAATTGGATTATTATGAGCCGATTATGTGCTCCGCCTGCACAAAATACGGTCGTTTTGAGGCATACGTTGAATACAGCGTGTTAAGCCTGTTTTTTATACCCATATTCAGATTCGGTAAAAAGTATTATGCTAGGACGACTTGCTGTAACAGCTTATACCTGATAACTAACAAGGAAAAAGGCCTTATGATGGAAAGGGGCCAAGGGCACAATGTTTTCCTGAAAGATGAGGATTTAATGCTGATTCAGAAAGGATTCAGCGGGAGAACCTGTCCTAACTGCTACAATCAGGTGAGCCAGGAACATAATTACTGTCCCAATTGCGGGACCAAATTATAAAAAGGGGCAAAATCTGCTGATTCTGCTCCTTTTTAAACGGATGATCCTTAATTATTTGTTATCAAGCTTTATTTCTTCGATCTTTTTTTTCAATTCCTCTATGTTTCTTAGGGAATCAATGATTTTACCTATAATTTCCGCATAGGGACTTTCCAGGTTGTATCTTTCTTCTTCAAAAACATATTTTCCAATTTCCATAAAATATTGATTGATTTGTTTTTCTTCTGCTGAAATAGCATTTTTAAGCTTGGTTGTTTCAGCAAAATCTTTGGCTTTTTCCGTTGCCGTGCCGGCAGCTTCACCTATAACCTTACCTATTTTATTTAAGAATGCCATATACTTTTCTTACCTCCCCCATATTATATTTTTTACTTTTATACCATATATTTCTTCCTTTAAACATATATGCCTGAATTTTGGTGCCAGGCACCAAATACGTGTTAATTTCATTATATAATAGACTCAACTATTTACAATCACCCTGAGGGTGATTTTAGTTATTTGCAGATATATTACTTTTAGAGGGATTGAGTTTCATAATTATTACGGCCGATACCTAAAACGTATATTTTTATTATTCTTAATAGTCGGCATAGCAAATTTTGAAAATCAAAAAATATTTTTTATATTTCGCAAAAATCGACAATATTATTTGAAAATTTATATTACAATCCTTTCTGTGAGTTTTTTTGACACTCATATATATTATAACAAGATTGGAAGTGGTAATAAATTGCAACAAAACAAAATAATTATGCTGCCTTTTTTAAGGAATGCCGGTACCGATAATAAGGCTAATACATTAAACTTAGCATATAAAAACCTGGAAGAATATTTTTCCGATGATTATGATTATGGCGATGACATAAAAGTTCCCAACGAACTTAATAATATTATCAGCAATATCCATGGAGAAAGCCAGCTCATTGAGCTTTATGCCCATAGCAGTAAAAGTTACGACCAAGAATATATAAAAAGAGAAGTTAACTTAATTAAACAAAATTGCTTCAAGTTAATAAAGATAATTAATCATTTGGCTGACTTGAGAATGTCCGAAAAGAAACGCCTTGAATTGTGTACAAGCAATGTAAATATTGTTGAAATTATCGAAAATTTAGTCATAAACACATCCAAACACACTAAGGGAAATATAATTTTTGATACGAATGAGGAAGAAAAGTTTATGACTTGCGATATAAATAAACTTCAAAAAGCCCTCTTGATTCTCTTATCAACAGCTCTGAAACACTCCAGGGATAAGGAAATACTTGTAAAATTAAATATTTTCAAGGACAGGGTCCGGCTTGATATTTCATTTAACAACAAGGACAAAAAACTAAAAGACTTTTTCAGGGACAAAATGGACAAGCCTTCCTATGATGATTTGGACGGTTTATCTTTGGATTTATTTTTGAGCAAATACCTTATTGGTCTCCAGGAAGGAAGTGTTTCCGTTGGAGGAAATGAGGGCCAAACGGTCTTTACCCTTGAACTCCCCTGCAATAATAAGGACTCCGTTCATTATTTGTACTGGAAGGATACCGATAATGAATACCTGGACAGGCAGATACAAATAGAATTTTCTGATTTTTTAAACCCTTATGATTGATTTTTACGCCCTTATCTGCTAATATTAATAAAAAAACCAGGGGCGAATATGAACAGTTTAAAAAAAATGATACTTGAACATGGTGAAGTTAAGGAAGGAAACATCCTGAAGGTGGACAGCTTCCTCAACCACCAGCTTAATCCGGAGTTTTTATACAGGATCGGAGAAGAATTCTACAGGCTTTTTAGGAATGAGAAAATAACAAAAATTTTGACCATTGAAGTTAGCGGAATAGCACTTGCCCTCACGACGGGATTATTTTTTAAGGTACCGGTGGTTTTCGCCAAAAAAACCGTCAGCTTGAATTTGGATAAGGATGTCTATACCAGCAAGGTTTTCTCATATACAAAAAACCAAGTCTACAATATCATGATAAGCAAAAAGTATCTTGACAAGGATGACAAGGTACTTATTATTGATGATTTTTTGGCTGAAGGAAATGCAATAAGGGGTTTGATTGACATAGCCCAAAAAAGCGGTGCTGAAATAAGGGGTATAGGCATTGCAATCGAAAAAGGCTTCCAGCAGGGCGGAAGGATACTCAGAAGTGAAGGCTACAATCTAAAAAGTTTAGTAATAGTGGACGAATTAAAACCCGGCAGCATTATGTTCAGATCTTAATAAAACTAAGCTCAGGAGAAAAAAATGCCTACAACTTATGCTCACTACACATTTGGCATGAAGGTGCTGGATGAGTTAAATGAAGAATTGAGGGAAAGTATAAAAAAGAACATCCAGTTATACCACATAGGCTTGCACGGACCTGACCTGCTTTTTTATTACAAGCCTTTAAAATCAAACAGAATCAGTCAATTAGGACATGAAATCCACAAACAAAAGGCCAATGTGTTTTTTAAGAAAGCCAAAGATAAAATAAAAAATGATGAAAAGGCACTTGCCTATGTGGCAGGCTTTATCTGCCACTTCATGCTGGACAGCAGGTGCCATCCCTATGTCAGGACAAAAGAAGACGAAATATCGCACAATGAAATTGAAACCGAATTTGACAGGGCCTTGATGCTAAGGGACAACTTAAACCCCATAACCTTCAAACCAACCTCCCACCTTGTTCCAAGCATTGAAAATGCCAGGTGCATATCTGAGTTTTTTCCGGAGTTGGGCCCGGAAGATATATTGTCTGCCCTTAAGTCAATGAAGTTTTATTTAAATTTATTGGTTGCACCGGGAAAGGTCCAGAGAGCTTTGTTAATTGCTATACTTAGAATATCCGGAAATGTTAATAAGATTGACCTTATAAAAAAGTATGCTCCCAATGAAGCCTGCCGTGAAACAAATGAAAAACTTACGACTTTATATATGGAAGCCATAAAACC
>DCDC01000153.1 GCA_002316225.1 Firmicutes bacterium UBA1065
AGCCCTTCAGTTAAAATATCCTGGTCATCAGCCAAGAGTAACTTTATCATTTACTTTCCTCCCATCTTTCCAAAGGAATAAATCCATCCATAATAAACCCGTCTTGTGATTTATATTCAACCTGGCCACCAAAGGCCTGGACCCTTTCTCTTATACCTTTCAGCCCAAAACCTTCAATTAATACCAGGGCTCCTTGACCGTTGTCTTTTATGGTGAATTTTACAGCCTCATTGGAATATACCAGCTTTATCATGATTTTGGTTGCATTGCCGTGCCTTATGGCATTTGTCATTCCTTCCTGGAGTATATGGTATATAGCCCAGTTAATGCCATAGTCTTTTACTATTTCCCCTTCCATTTCAAGCCGGATTTCCGCCCCGGTTTTTTTGGAGAATTCATCAGCCATAGTTTTGATTGCCAATTCCGGTGATGTTTCCTTCCCCCTTAAGGTTGCCACTACTTCTCTTATTTTGGACAAGCTGTCTCTTGCAGTCTTTAAGGACCTGTTCAGCAATTCACCGGTCTTTTTTAAGTCCGACTTTGCATAATGGTCAGCCATTTGAAGCTGCATTATCAAGGCCGTCATATCATGTCCCAGGGTATCATGTATGTCCCTTGCTATCCTGTTTCTTTCCTCTATTACTGAAAGCCTCTTTAATTCATCCGTATATTCTTTAAGTTGCCTGTGGGTATCAAGAAGCTCCCTGTATAATACCTCCTGTTTTTCCTTTTCTTCTTTAGTCTGCTTTGCAAAGGCCGCAATTATCAATATCAATACATTCACCGTCAAAAAGAATACCATCTGGGAAACATTGGATAAATTGAATTTATAATAAACCAAATACCCGTATTTTATCATGGATATGATCACCGTTATAATTCCTACGGTAAGTCCTTTTTTGGGGGGCAGTAAGAGAGATGCTTCAAGAAAAACTATTATGTAAAAGGTATGGAAGAAGTAGTTTATTAAAAGCCTGGAACTGTATTCCATCATATAGATAAGGGCAATATCGGCAAAGAACAATAAGAAAAGCTTGTTTTGGTCTTTCAAAAAATATTTGGAAACATTGTTGACCAAAAAAAGCACAAAGATAAGGATCAGCACTATCAGCCTCTGCCTGTAAGCATTTTCAAAATAAAGGGCCGATGAAAACAATATTATTAATAATAAAATTTTAAGCATAAACAGCAGATTTTTGTTTTTTATCATAATAACAGCCGGAATATTTTTTGGTTTTATATTAACATATTTATACTTTTTTGTATATAAAAAGAACGGTCCTTGCAACAAAAAGAACCGTTCCAAAATCTTTATTCTTAAATTAAATTTCTTTCCACAATTTGCTTTACCACAAAGGTAGCAACGTGGTTTGCATAGCTTCCTCTTCCGAATCCCGCGTCATAGCCTAATTCCTGGGCAAGCTCGTGGTCGATCCTGGGACCTCCGCACACCAAAATAATTTTATCCCGGATTCCTTCCGCTTCAACCATTTCAACAAGTTGGGTCAGGTTGGTTATATGGACATCCTTCTGGGTAACTACCTGGGATACCAGTATTGCATCCGCCTTTACTTCAATTGCCTTTGCTATAAGCTCTTCATTGGGAACCTGGCTTCCCATGTTGATTGCATTGATTCCCTTATATCTTTCAAGCCCGTAGTTGCCGTCAAAGCCCTTCATGTTCATTATGGCATCTATCCCGACAGTATGGGCATCCGTACCCGTACATGCTCCCACTATAACTACGTCACGTTTTATATATTTTTTGATGTATTCTTCAACTTCTTCCCTGTCCATGAATTCCATATCAACCTTGGGAACTTCAATGGAAGTGTAGTCAACCGTATGGGTGCATTTTCCGTATAATATGAAATAAGTATAGCCTACCCCCAGGTCCTTGGAAAATACCACTGCAGGATCATCAAAGCCCATTTTTTCAGCTAATTGCTTTGCAGCTTCGTTTGCCTCATCACCGTAAGGAACAGGCAGGGTAAAGCTCATTTGGACCATTCCGTCATTCAGCGTATCCCCGTAGGGTTTTATCTTTGTTAAATCAACCTTCTGAATATTTTCCATCATCTTGCACCCCCCAGCATTAAATCGATAAACGGATTAAAATATTTTTCATCTTTTTCGACAACACCCTCCAGGCCTTTGCCGCCTGTGAAGCTCCTTTTTACACCGCCGAATTTGCCTTTTTCAATTGTTGAAAAGATTCCTTCCCTTTCGATTTCTTTCAGGAGTTCTTCTGCCTTAGCCAGTACTTCCTGGGCCCTTTTTTGAATTATTCCGTCTTTTTTGAATTCTATGTCATTGCCTATATCCCGGGCATTGTTGAAAATGTACTGGGCATTTTCTATTGAAAGCATCCTGTCATGAAGGTGAGGAGTGTGAATTGCTTCAGTAGGCATCCCCAGCAGCTGGATTCCCTGGTGGGTCCATATTGAAATAAAGTTAAACATTGCATCCTGCAGGTGTCCCCTGAATATATTACCAGTCATATATTTTGTAGGAGGCATATATTTAAGGGGGGCCTTGGGGAATATTTCTCTTGCCATCTGAGCCTGGGCCAATTCATACAAAAATCCGTTTTCCAGCATGGGATTCATTTCAAAAGCGTGGCCCAAACCCATTTGCTCTTCCGGAATGCCTGCCTTTAATGCAAACTGCTCGTTGATAAACTGAGATGCCAGTACGGTATGAGCTTCTTCATAAGCATCTGCCGTAGTCAGGTAATTGTCTTCTCCCGTGTTGATAATTATGCCTGCAAAACCGTTGATTATTCTTGAGAAGAACTGGTCAACCAGTGTTCTTTGCATATTGATGTCCCTGAAAAGAATTCCATACAGGGCGTCATTCAACATTACATCAAGCCTTTCCAGGGCACCCATTGCTGCTATTTCAGGCATGCAAAGTCCCGAGCAGTAGTTGCATAGACGGATGTATCTTCCTAATTCCACGCTTACCTCATCAAGAGCCTTTCGCATGATCCTGAAGTTTTCTTGAGTTGCATAGGTTCCTCCGAAACCTTCCGTGGTAGGTCCGTAAGGAACGTAGTCCAGCAAGCTTTGGGCCGTGGTCCTGATTACGGCTATAATATCTGCTCCCTGCTTTGCTGCGGCCTGTGCCTGTAAAACATCTTCATAAATATTGCCTGTTGCAACAATTACGTACAAGTAGGGCCTTCTGCCTTCTCCTAAGGTGTTTAAATACTCATCCCTTTTTGCCCTGTTATTCTTGATTCTTTCTACCGTTTGCCTTGCTGTTTCATATACTGCTTCCATTATCTTGTTTTCATCGGCAATGGGCAGTTTTGTGATTTCAATTTCCCCGGAGCTTACCATTTCTGCTATCTCCTGGGGGGTCTTGCCTGTATTTACCATGGCATTTCCTATCCAGAATGCCGCTCCTCTTGACAGGCCGCCTCCTTCTTTGATGGCGTCTATCAATACATTGGGAAGGGGTTTGTCTATTTCATCAACCCCATCCACACCCATTAGACGAGCAACGGTTCTTTCAACTGCGACAGTGGTGTTTTTGTCGATGAAATTCTGTACATCCTCTGCAATATTCTTTGCTGCAGAACGAGCGCTGTCAATTAACCGAGGGTTGAGATTCAATTTACTTTCCATTTTTCCTCCTTATATATATCTTTCCGCGTCTTTTATGATTTCTTCGTCTATGCCTGCAATTCTTGCTATCTTTAAGGCATCTTTGGGAATATCTCCGGAATACTTGACTTCAATAAGCCTGTAATCCATGTATTTTTGTACCTGGTCAATGCTGTCTGCCTTTATCCGGTCATCGTCACCGGTAAATTTCAGTCCCCTGACCTGAAGGTTAAGAATGTCCTTGTCATTTGCCACGTTGTCATAATGGGTGGTCAAGACTGTTATACAATCCTTCTTTTTAAGGTAGTTAACCACCGCCTTGGTAATTGCAAAGCCTTCCTTGGGATTGGTTCCTCCGGCCAGTTCATCAATTAAAATAAGGCTCCTTCGGTCGGAATTCTTAATTGCTTCTTTTAAATTGACTATTTCCGCCCCGAAGCTGGAAAGACCCTTATCAATGGACTGGTCATCACCCGTTGAAATAAAAATATGCTCAAATAAACATATCCTTGCATATTCACAGGGAACAAACATGCCAAAGGAGGCCATTGCAGCCACCTGCCCTATCATTCGCAGGGTTACGGTCTTTCCTCCCATGTTTGCCCCGGTTATGCAGACCACATTCTTGTTGAGATTTAAATCAATGGGGACATATTCAACATGTTTTTCCTTCAATGTTTTTTCAAGTTTAAGGTTTCTGCCCCCCTTGATGGTAATTTGGAGCTCTTTGATTATTTCCGGCTCAACGGAGTTTGTTTTTTGTGCAAAATTTGCCCTTGCTATAAGATAGTCAATTTGACCTATGATTTCTGTATTTTTCAGCAAAATATCGCTGTATTCCTTGACTGATGCCGAGATATCCTGCCGAATCCTGTATTCTTCATCATCTTCCTCATGAGTCAGGTCTCCGTATTTTTTTTCCAACTGGTCAATTTCATCGGTGTTCTTGATTTTGTAGATGATATTCAAATAATTTTCTCCGGATACCATCAGATAAGCTTCCTTATTAAGCTCATCCACCTTGTCTCCCTGTGACTTGCTTACGGTTACTTCATCCTTCAGATTCAACCTGATATTGTGCTTGCTTTCTACTTCTTCCTTGATTTTTTTCTTCAGTAACCCTATAGTCTTTTCAATCTGTCTTTTTTCGTTACGAATTTCCTTTAATTTTTGCGAGTAATCATCGTAAATATAAAAAGTGTTTAATTTTTCGTCAGCCGGGTCAAGTAACTTATATAGTTGGGGCAGGGGGGTTAATTGCAGGAGTTTTATGTCAGTATTTGAAATGCCTCTTAAAATTTTATCCAACTTTTCGATTGAAAGGAGAAAGTTTTTTATTTCAAACAATTCCACTTCGTCAAGAACCTGACTGTTTTTTGCCCTATGAATGGTTCCGAGTATATTTTTAATGTGCTTTAAAATGTCGATTATGTCCCGCCTCTGCCTGCTTTCAATAAAGGCCCTGATTTTATTGAATTCAGTCTTAAGGTTCTCCTCCTGACCCCTTACAAAGGGTCTGGCTTCCTGCTTTGCCTTCAGGCCGTATTCCGTAATCGGTTTGATTTCATTAAAAATATAATCGAAATTGACATTCTTAACCGTACTTTCCGACATAAAACTATTCAATCTTCATCACCGCCCCACGCCACATCAACTACCTTTATACCCGGCAGGACTTTTTTCATATTTTCTTTAAAAACATGGCTGTCAAAGAAATATCCCTCCGGAGATACAGGGTTTAAAGTTACAGCCAAAACATTAATTTTGTTAATGACTTCCACCTTAAGCCCCTTTCTTCTCATTTCATTCCAGACATCTATATCCGCAAATATTCTTGTTCCGTCCTCTATTATTAATTTAATGCCTCTTAAATGCTTGTTACCCCACAGGTCCTTCAACATGGATGATGTCAGCGCACCCTTGATAAAAACATGGCTTGTTTTTTCATCAATTAAATCACTGATTATCTTGCCGCCCCCTATGCTTGTTTTTATATCGGGAACCCTAATCCTGCCTTCTTCTGTTATGATGCATGTTTTATTGGTTTTCCGAACGATATTTTTAACATGCTCATCGGTTTCTCCAAGGGAATAGCATTCCACGGCATGGGCAGTTTTTTCCAAAACCTTTTTCATATCCCTGCTTAAGACCGCTCCTGTGGCTATGATACATGCATCCGTAATGACCGGAGACGAAACGGCCTTTCTGTCTATTGCCCCGTCAATGAATACCACTTGAGCTCCGTAATGTTTAAGGCGTCCTGCTACGTATTTCATATCTTTTGCAGTGACAGGTCCGGCAATCTGCATATTGCCTTTTTGTCTGACCTTAACTAGTATCACTTCGCCCAAGGCAGTAGATATTCCAGAGGTTTCCAATATTTCCGTCTTAGCATTTGAAAGCATCAGGGTTTTTTTGGCTGTCGCCGCAAACATCCCTTCGGTTACAAAAATCGGAGGTTTTTGTGTTTGTGTTACTATGTCTGTGTTTTCTCCGTCCCTGCCTGTTGAGGTAATTCCTGTTTTTATATTTAATTTTGCCCCTTCTTCCATGAGATAATTAAGTGTCATAGTTTTTCCCGCATTCTTTGCAAGACCAATTATTGACACTGTTTCATAATTGTTTTGTATTATGGTTTCAATCAATCTCATAGAAGCCCCTCTTCTTATAAGGGACATTCCTTCAAAGAAGTCCTGTCCCTCTATTCTTAATGATGTACTCTTTCTCTTCTTGCCAGTTTGGTAGGTTCAAGAGCCAGGTCGTTTCCTTGAAGTAGTCCTGCTACTCCTGTCAGGGGGTCTGATTTTTTGCCCTGGCAAACATCGCATTTGCATTCCAGTTCAGGTAAGTCTGGCTCCGTATATGTGGTGATTACACCTTCGTAGTTTCTTAAAATAACCTTGTCAGCCGACTGGGACAATACATAATTAGGCATTACAGGTATCTTTCCTCCGCCTCCCGGTGCGTCAACAACAAAGGTAGGTACGCAGTAACCTGAAGTGTGACCCCTTAAGCTTTCTATAATTTCGATACCCTTTGCCACAGGTGTTCTGAAATGTTCAATTCCCAGTGAAAGGTCGCATTGATAAATATAGTAAGGTCTTACCCTGTTCATAACTAATTTATGAACCAAGTCTCTCATGATATGGGGACAGTCATTTACTCCCCTCAACAATACCGATTGATTTCCTAAAGGTATTCCTGCATCTGCAAGCTTCCTTAAAGCTTCAACGGATTCAGGCGTAAATTCTTTCGGATGATTGAAGTGGGTGTTCAGCCAAATGGGATGATATTTCTTAAGCATATTCACCAAATCGTCAGTTATACGCTGGGGTAGTACGACCGGTGTCCTTGACCCTATACGTACAATTTCAACATGGGGTATTTCTCTTAATTTCCTGATAATGTATTCCAATTTTTGGTCTGATACCAGCAGGGCGTCTCCGCCTGACAACAAAACGTCTCTGACCACCGGAGTATTTCTGATGTACTCGATGCATTTATTGATGTTTTCCATTCCTACTTCATCGTCGCACTGTCCGGCGAATCTTCTTCTTGTACAGTGCCTGCAATACATTGAGCATTGGTCGGTTATCAGGAACAAGACCCTGTCCGGATAACGGTGGGTCAATCCCGGTGCCGGTGAATCTGCATCTTCATGGAGAGGGTCAACCATATCTGCATCACTTATATGGGTTTCCGCAAATGTTGGTACAGCCTGCATCCTTATTGGATCTCTTGGGTCATCCTTATCCATGTGGGCGGCATAGTAGGGGGTTATGCCCATCCTGAATTTTTCCAGTACCTTGTTGATATTTTCTTCTTCCTCTTGGGTAACGTTAATAATTTTCTTTAATTTTTCTACAGTGTCTATTCTATTTTCAACCTGCCATCTCCAGTCATTCCACTCTTCCGGCGTCACATCTTTCCAAAGTTCGATTTCGTTATAGTAAGCCACTTTTTCAACCTCCTTTAATATTTTAAACAAGCAACATGCATCATTCACTAAGTTAATGACATGTTGCTTATTATAATTTATGCATACAGCTTCGTGAACAGTTCTCTTAATCCTTTGTGTTCTCTCATCACTTGAAGGGCTACGTCGGCATGTCCCTTGGTATAACCGTTTCCGATTATCATATTGATATCTTTGCCCACTCCTTCAGCTCCTAAGGCTGCCTTGGTGAAACTTGTTGCCATGCTGAAAAAGTAAACTGTTCCTTCGTCTTTTGTCGACAGTATTGCAGACATCTCGCAATTTGGTCTCGATACGCAGCTGATTACCAAATCACACAGTTTTCCGTCCGTTGCTTCCATTATTTTTTCATATACTTCAATTGCATTTGTAGCATCTCCCGCTATTAAAACATCTGCCAAACCTAATTCCTTAACCGTTTGCAGGGATACTTCCCTATGAGCCCAGCATATAACCTTACCTTTGGGACCGGCTTTTTTCTTTGCTTCATACAGGCATAAGAGTCCTGATTTGCCTGCTCCGCCAAGTACCAATACGGTGTCTCCTTCTTTGACCAATTTCTGAGTTTGCGCAGGTGCTCCTGCCACATCAAGTACTGACAAGGCAAGATTTTCGGGTATATCGTCCGGTAATTTTGCATAGATTCCGCTTTCAAATAATATTGCTTTTCCCTTGATATCAACCTGGTCAATATCCGGTCTCACATCAAGGATTTCGTCAATTCTTAAGGGAGTCAGTGACAAGGATACCAATGTTGCTATTTTGTCACCAACCTTAAGATTCGTTTTTCCCTCAAGGGCAGGACCTATTTGTTCAACAGTTCCGATCAACATTCCGCCTGAACCTGTTACAGGATTTTGATGCTTGCCTCTTTCAGCAACAATGCCTTTCATGATTTCTTTAATTTTTTCTACATCTCCGCCTGCTTGATCATTGATTTGGGTAAAGCTTGCCGAGTCTATATTCAGTGTCTTTACGTCGATAAGTATTTCATTGTCGTATATTTCCATAGTGTTGTCAATTTTCAAAGCCGGCTGGGGCAGCACTCCTTTAGGTTCAATAACTCTGTGTGTGCCGTATGGGTTTCCTTTTTTCATAGTGCCTCCTTAATTTTTTGGGTTGGGTTGGGTTGAATATTATTGGGTATATTCATTTATATAATTTGCAATATTTATGCCAATTATCCAATATTTAAAAAGTGGCTGATTTTCAAACATTTTAGTAAAGTAGTGCCCCTCTGCTGCCGGTCAAGTGCCGAATATTCAGCTTTTTGTATTGATATAGAAAAAAATATGTGCTATAATGGCTTTGTGATATCATTTGTGGGATTGTACTTACAGGTTAGTACAAATTATAAAATATTAAAATATATAAGAGGAATCATATGGATAACAGACCAATCGGAATTTTCGACTCCGGAATCGGAGGGTTGACGGTAATGAGAGAAGTTATGGAGCAGCTTCCCTACGAAAATATTATATATTTGGGGGATACGGCAAGAATACCCTACGGTTCCAAGTCTGAACAGACAATAAAGAAATTTTCGCACCAATGCGCCACCTTTTTAAAGAATAAAGACGTAAAAACCATTGTTGTAGCATGTAACACAGCCAGTTCCAATGCCCTTGATATGTTGACCCGGGAATTTGATATACCCCTTATCGGGGTAATAGACCCCGGCGCAAGGACAGCATCAAAGGCTACCAAAACCGGCAGAATAGGGGTAATAGGCACAACAGCCACCATAAACTCTTACGCATACCAGAAAAAAATAATGGAATATCTGAGTACTGCCGAGGTAATCGGCATACCCTGCCCCCTCTTTGTCCCCATTGTTGAAGAAGGATGGGAATACTCCCAGGTAGCAGTTCTTACGGCAGAAAAATACTTAACGGAATTAATAGAGCATGATGTTGATACCTTGGTTTTAGGATGCACCCATTATCCCATACTGAGACATACCATAAAAAAAGTCCTGGGACCCCAGGTGACACTTGTAAATCCTGCTTTTGAAACCGCCAAGGATTTAAAAAACCTTTTGATTGAAAAAGATATCCTCAATGGAAATTATGACAAACCCCGATATGAGTATTATGCAACTGATGCACCGGAACGATTCAGGAGAATAGGAGGCAATTTTTTAAAGAAAGAAATAGACAACCTGTATGAAATCACCATAGATAATCTTTAAGAGGTGTCCTATGGAAAATGTAAAAATAAAAATTAACACCGTCCAGACTATTGATGAAGCCGGCAACGAAGATGTCATAGAACTTCTTACGGAAGCCAAGCTGGAAAAAATGAGGGACTGTTTTATTATAAACTATGACGAAAGCGAAATAACCGAGCAAAAAGGGAGCCGGACCAGATTAAAGATATACAAGGACAAAATGTTAATGACCAAGGTTGGAATGTATTCTTCCAAAATGGAGTTTCAGCAAGGCAAAAAATACACCAACATATATTCAACCCCTTATGGGAGCTTCGACCTGGAATACAATACGATCTTGTTTGAGAATAAATTGAACGAAAAAGGCAGGGGTAGCGTATATGCCGAATATGTGGTCACATTTGCCGATTCTGATGAAAGCTACAATAAATTAAGTATTGATATTATTTAAACAAATACGAACATTAGTGCCTATTTTTCGGCATATTGCGCTTAATTTTCGGCACTGGTAGGGAGAATATGGAAATAAAATATTTTGATGCATTAATGGAAGCAATTGAATTGATAAATGACGGCATTCAAATAATTGACGCGAGCGGAAAAATTGTATACCACAATGCCGCCGCAAAACAACTGGATGAGATCGATGCCGAAAAGGCTATAGGGAGACACATACTGGAAGTGTATCCTTCCCTTACCTTTGAAACCAGCACCATCATGAATGTGCTTAAAACCGGCAAGCCTATTTATAATGTTGAGCAAAATTTTGTCAATTACAAGGGTGATAAAATTTCCACATTGAACTCAACCATTCCTATTATTTATAACAACAAGGTTATAGGTGCCCTGGAGGTTTCCAGAAACATTACCAAGGTAAGAGAACTGTCGGAAAGGATAGTAAACCTGCAGAGGGAATTGTATGAGGTTAACCAAGGGGTGGAGAAAACATCAAAACCCCTGGCTAAGTATACTTTCCTGGATATTATCGGTCAAAACAAGGAAATGCTGAAGCTTAAAGCATTAGGTCTCAAAGCAGCCATGACGGATTCCCCGGTAATGGTTGCCGGAAGCACCGGAACCGGCAAGGAATTGCTTGTCCAATCCATTCATAATTCCAGCAACAGGAAGTACAAGCCTTTTATTGCTCAAAACTGTGCCGCTCTTCCGGCCAATCTCCTTGAAAGCATTTTATTCGGCTCGGAAAAGGGCAGTTTCACGGGGGCGGAAAACAAACCCGGTTTATTTGAACTGGCAAACGGGGGAACCTTGTTTTTGGATGAAATAAATTCAATGCCTTTGGAACTTCAAACCAAGCTACTCCGAGTAATCCAGGACGGCCGGGTAAGAAGGGTAGGTTCAAGCAAAACAACGGATGTGGACGTAAGAATCATATCCGCCATCAACACCGACATAAATACCGTTGTAGAAACAAGGCAAATAAGACAGGATTTGTTCTTCAGGCTCAATGTCATAACCCTGGTAATACCCGATTTATGCAAAAGGATTGATGACATCCCCCTTTTAGTTGATTATTTCATCAAAAAATACAATAAGAAATGCAACAAGTATTTCAGCGGGGTTTCAAAGGAAGTTCTGGATATATTTTTGGACTACAGCTGGCCGGGCAACGTCAGGGAACTTGAACATGCCATTGAAAGCGCCATATCCTTGTATGACGGTGAAATCATAAGGGAGGAACACCTTCCCTTCCAATTCAAAAATTATCAGGTTAACGGCAATTCAGTTGATACAGGTGCGATTCAGCACCTGAACAAGGCTGTTGAAAAGGTTGAAAGGGAAGTAATCATGTCGGCCCTGGAGCAAACAGGCTACAATATTACAAAGGCTGCCAAGCTAATAAATGTTCCCAGGCAAACCCTCCAGTATAAGATTAAAAAATTGGGAATCCTTTTCTGAAAAATATTGGCGATTAAGCAGGGAGGGTTCTTTTTTTTTCGAAAAGAACCCTCCCTTAAAACTTGCTTTTTTACTCAGACAAGGAGCAGGCATAGGTGCTGGCTTTTTTGTCCACCTTGCCTTTTTCGATGAACTCAAATATTTTGGATTTTAATTTAATGTTTTCAATTCCTCTTTTTGTTTTTATCAATTCGATTTCTTCCTGGCTTAAGACTTCCTTAAGCTTGTCTTCGCATTCGAAACTTATTACGGGTAAATCTTGATTTTTCCCGAAATCTACAAAACACATGGGGGGAAACATGACACACCACCAGTTGCTGCCTTGAGCCTTCCCTATTTCAATTTTCAACGCATCATAATAACCCTCCGGTAAAACTATTTCTTCGTAAGCCTTTCTTGGAAACTTATAATTACCGTAATATACATCCACATCGTAATCATAGCCTTCTTCCCTGATAATCTTTTCAGCTTCTTGTCTTATTTGGGACAGTTTTTCCACTATAAGCCTTGAACCATCAGGTTTCTGACTTATATTTTCAAATTCCTCATTGAATACGGAAATAATTTTATTTCTCACCTTGTACTTCAGCTCCTGGTCTTCTAAGCTGTCCGAATTTGCCATAACATGGAGCCGTATGACCTTGCCCTTTATTTGAGATAAATTGGCATAGGCCTCGGCGGAATATGCGATTACAATGGCTAAAGCAACAAATAAGGCTGAAATAATTATTTTTTTACGATACTTCATTTCTCCTCCTATTTTACCAATCCTGTACTTTTTATTTGCATCTTGTAATAAACCTTAATATCTGCCTGGGCAAATATTTCATCATATTTATCCCTTATTTTTTCATACTCACTCTTGTGATACTTGTATAGTTTATCCTTGATTCTCAATAAATCTGCCTTGTATGTGTTTTGAAGCTTATCAAGGGTATTTTCCGAAATCTCCGAAAGCTTCTTAATGGATTCTTCCTTGACCCTGTTTATAAAATTCCTGTCTTCCAGGCTGTTGTTACCGATTATGAAAGAGTCAATGTAACAGTAAAGGGTGACATAATAATCTACCATAAGTTTTTCTCCCTCCAGCCTGATATCGTCCGTCATGATTACATCCACGGCATCCAGGGATATAGCCGCACCTTCAGTTTCAATGTTTATATTCCTGATATTTGCATTTGACGGGTCCAATAAAAGCATCACGGCTTCCAGTTCATCCGTCTCTAATAAACCAATCATTTCATATTCCTTTATTATAGCGGCCCTTTCAATTTTTAGACTTTTTTCGTTTATCTCAACTAAAGGTATAATGGCAATACCCGTCTTGCCCAAATGGAGGATGGCTTCATCAAAGGTAAATATGTCCTGGTGACTTTCTCTTTTCAGTTTAACAAGCATGTCGCTCAAGAACCTGCCTACGATGGGGTTGCTTGGTATTTCCATTCTGATTATGTCTTCAGCCCTTCCTTTGGCTATACAAATTTTTACCCTTCGGTTCATTTGAGGAGACCGCTGTATTTCATCAAAGATTCTCTTCATCCTTTCAGAATCCCTGGCCAGGTCTTCACCTAAGACTATAACCTGCATGAGCCTGTCGGAGATAACCTTATCCGAGTGAAGGTAGTTTAGGTGGTAAAAATCTGCGAAACTTTCCCCATCATTGGAATAAACCAGTCTCTCTTCCTGGCTTCCTTCATTTATTTTAGGTATTTCCGAAATAAAGCTCAGTTTGTCTTCTTTCTTGTCGATTCCCACCGCAAACAGGTATTCTCTCTTGTTTATTTCAACACTGTCCCAGCAGCCGGACAGAAAAACAATTGAGAATATTAATAAGCACAGTATTAGTTTTTTCATATGGACCTCTTATATTTTCTGTAAGCGGCACAGGCTGTCAAAATGGGGATTAAAAGATTCATGCCGCTTATTATATATATGGGTATTTGAATATAGGGAAACATCATATACATACCCGGCAAGCCTGCAGCCATCAAATACAGGATGGGTATCTGGATGAAGATGAAATACCCGTTTTCCCTGGTTTTAAATGTTTCCTGCATGGCAAGGTTGGTGAAAAAAGCAAGTATACATATGCTTGTAAAAATAAGGGTTATTTGCAGGCATAGGCCTACAATTTCAGTACTTTCAAAAAAGAAACCGGGAATGTTGACAAATTTCATGATTGAAACGAAAGGCCATACTAAATTGGCAGCTTCCTTGGTTCCAAATTTTACTATTATCAATAAATAGCTGGCCAGGTACAAAAGAGTACTTGTCATTAAATATAATTGGTTTGTTTTAAGGTTTTTTTCCTTTACCGATACCCTGCTGTTAGAAAACAAGAGGACGGAAAATCCGAAAAAACTTAAGGCAGCATTGGGTACGGACCTTAAAATTCCTTCCGCATCGGGAGGATATAGGGGAAAAATATTGGAATAATCAGCATAGTAGGTTGAAAAAACAATTATCAGCAAATATGGAATAAAAGATGTTAGAAAAACTATATTTGTAATGCCGGCAATCGTATGTATGCCCTTTTTTGCAGCATAAGCGGCAGTAAGTAATATTGTTATTATTATGGTGCTTAAGGGAGTTCTGAACATCATCATAAGTTTTATCTGCTCGGCAAAGTCCTTCATAATCAGGCTGTTGACCGTTAAAAACATCAATATGTAATAAATTCCTATCAATTTTGAAATATATTTGGGAAACAGCTTATCCGAAACACTAATGATCGTATCTTCACTATGGTTTTTCAAAGCCTTGTTGACTGCCTTTATTGCAATGAATAACAAGAATGCCCCAATCAACACGGAAATCCAACCTTCGGGCCCATTGACCCCGGTCAGCAGCACAGGCATCAACATTGACTGGAGTACAAAGGATATCAGCACTAGGATTGAAAAATTCTGATAGGGTGTTATATCCTGATTAAACATTTTTCCTCTCTTTCTTTTCCATGTGTAAATAATCCGGCTTCCTGACCAAATTATTGATTCTGGGCCTTATAATAGTATCTTTCAAGTCTCTTTTATTTTCAACAAAGCTGACAAAGGGTGTCATATAAGGTATACCGCAGCTTTTTAAGGTGCAGAGGTGTATGGTAAGAAAACTTAAACCTATGGATATTCCAAACAAACCGAAGGTCGCGGCCAAAACTATGAAAGCAAACCTTATGAGCCTTAAGCTTGATCCGAAATTGTAGCTGGGTATGGTAAATGATGCTATAGCCGTCAAGGCCACAACAATCACAGCCAATGGAGTAATCAGACCGGCTTCCACCGATGACTGGCCTATTACCAGGCCTCCTACCAAACCTATGGTTGAGCCCACGGGACTAGTTATCCTGTATGATGCCTCCCTGACCAATTCAATCACCAACTCCATCAAGAGGGCTTCAAAATAAGGTGGGAAGGGAACATTTGCCCTTGAAGCCGCCACATACAGGCTGAGCTGGGTGGGAAGCAGGTTGGGGTGATATTGGGTAACAGCCACATATAAGGCCGGCAGGAGCATTACTATAGGCAGTGCTATATATCTTAAGAGCCGGATAGCACAAGTTGGCAGCCATCTGTCATAATAATCCTCCGAGGATTGCATGAAGGAAACAAAAATTGCAGGGGCAATCAAGACGGATGGAGTGTTATCAACGGCTATCACAACCCTGCCCTCCAGGAGGGCGGATGCTGCGGCATCAGGCCTCTCAGTGTTTTCAATCTGGGGAAAAGGGGAATAACAGTCATCTTCTATCATTTCTTCAATATAGGAGCTTTCAAGGACAGCATCGATTTCTATGTTATTAATTCTCTTTTCTACTGTTTCCAGCACCGTCTTATTTACAAGGTCCTCTATATATAAAATTGCTATGTCGGTTTTGGACCTCTTACCCACCTGGGCGTATTTAATCTTTAACTTGGGGTCCCTTAACCGTCTCCTGATCAATGAAATATTAACCTTCATGGTTTCATTGAAACCGTCTCTTGCTCCTCTTATGAGGGTTTCAGCTGAAGGCTCCTGGACACCTCTCATGGGCCAGCCTCTTGAGGACAGCATTATAGCCTTATTGCAGCTATCTATCAGAAGAACTGTCTCTCCGGAAAGGATTTTATCGACACATTCCTCAAGGGTTGTCAAAACTTGAATTTCTAAAACAGCTATGCTTGTTTTTGCAATCTCATGCTCGAGCTGGGCCCTTGACATATTTTGTGCCTTTTCTAGGTTAAGGCCCATAAGGAGATTTTCTATTGCATATTCGCTTATAGCTTCCTTTGTGGTCATCCCGTCCACATACAACAAAAGTATTTTAAGCTTTGTATTGCCTGCTTCAAATTTCCTGAAAATTATATCATCGGTATTTTCAAAAACTTTCCTTAGAACCTGCTCATTCTTATTTATATCCCTGTCTATAGGTTGACTTAAATCCAAATTCTTCATAAGTCCTCCTAGAAAATATATATTGCGCCTGCTGCGGCAAGGGCCAGGAGCCCGTACACAATTCCCGTAAACCTGACTATCTTGTAATCCCTGTGATAATTTTTCCTTTTCAATTCCTTGCTGGTTCTGAAAATCAATATATAGCTGATTATTAAAAAAATTATTATTACATCATTGTTTATCAGCTTTTTCAATTCATTGATAAAAAACATAATGCCTCCTTTAGTGGGATAAGCTGTTACTAATATTTGCATTTTTTTAATTTTTATTCCAAATAAAGAAAAATCCCGTAAATGCAAAGGGAAGGTTCCTTTACCTCCACAAAAGAACCTTCCAAAAAGCTGTAGGATTTTTAGCTGG
>DCDC01000145.1 GCA_002316225.1 Firmicutes bacterium UBA1065
TAGGTATAGTATCCCAGTATCCGAGAGATTTCGGAACGACCCTTTATCAGTTCCAGTTAGGAATGGTAAATATGGTGGAAATAATATTATTCCTGATATTTGCTTTCTTCATAATAGTAGGAGTGATAGCTATTCAGCAGGGAGAAAGGAAAATACCCGTTCAGTATGCCAAGAGGGTTGTGGGAAGGAAAATGTACGGCGGACAAAGCACTCACATTCCATTGAAAGTGTTAATGGCAGGAGTTATGCCCGTAATATTCTCTTCAACGATCCTGGCGATACCGCAGACATTGGCATTCTTCTTCCCCAATATGGCAACAGGAGTTCAAACGTATTTCTCCGTGGCAGGGAGTCCGGGAATATATATTTACACAACATTGAATATATTGCTGATTATATTCTTCACTTATTTCTATACTGCAGTACAGTTCAATCCATTCGAGTATTCAAATACCCTTAAGGAAAACGGAGGATTCATACCGGGAATAAGACCGGGAAGGCCTACTGCAGAATACTTGAATAAAGTATTGAACAGGATTACAATAGCAGGAGCAATTGCCCTTGCAATCATTGCAACAATACCAACATTGGTATTCTCATTTACGAATTTGAACATCAATTTTGGAGGAACCTCGCTTTTGATAGTTACAGGTGTTGCACTTGAAACTATGAAACAAATAGAAGCCCAGATGATAATGAGACATTACAAGGGATTTTTAAAGTAGAAAAGAGGTAAGAAAATGAGAGCAATTTTATTGGGACCTCCGGGAGCCGGTAAGGGAACTCAAGCAGAAACAATTGTAAAAGAATTTTCAATACCGCATATATCTACGGGAGATATTTTCAGAAAGAATATAAAAGAAGGAACTCCTTTAGGAAAGAAAGCCATGGAATACATGGACCAGGGCAAATTAGTTCCCGATGACTTGACGGTTGAACTGGTAAAAGACAGGTTGCTTAAGGATGACTGCAAGAACGGGTTTCTGCTGGACGGATTTCCAAGAACAATCTACCAGGCGGATGCCTTGGAGGACTTTTTAAAAGAAATCGGGCAAAGTCTGGATTATGTAATAAATATAAGCGTAAGAAAAGAGCTTTTAATTGAAAGAGCTGTAGGCAGAAGACTTTGCAAAAACTGCGGCCAGGCATACCACATGTCATTCAACAAACCTTTAAAAGAAGGAGTATGCGACAAGTGCGGGGGAGAGCTCATCCAGCGTAAGGATGACACAAAAGAAACGGTAGAAAACAGGATTAATGTTTACCGGGAGCAAACAGAACCACTTATTGATTATTACACAAAAAAAGGTATAATAGTCAATATAGACGGTGAAAAGCCCATAGCACAAGTCAGCCAGGACATAATTGCCGCCCTGAGGAAATAGTATGATTATTCTCAAGACAAGAAGAGAAATTGAAATAATGAGAAAAGCCGGTCGTTTGGTAGCCGAGTCCCATGAATTGGTGAGAAGGCATATTAAACCCGGTGTCACAACCAAGGAGCTTGACCGGTTGGTTGAAGAATTCTTGAGATCTCGAAATGCCATTCCTACATTTAAAGGTTACAACGGATTTCCGTTTTCCATATGTACTTCAATCAATGAAGAGGTAGTGCACGGATTCCCTTCCGACAGGGAACTGAAGGAAGGCGATATAGTAAGTGTAGATATTGGCGCAACATTTGAAGGATATGTGGGTGACAGCGCAAAGACCTATTTGGTCGGAGAAGTTGATGAAGAAAAGAAGCATTTGGTTGAAGCAACCAGGCAAAGCTTTTATGAAGGCATCAAGTTTGCCAGGACCACATACCGCCTGTCCGATATATCACATGCAATTCAGGCATATGCTGAGTCTAAGGGTTTGTCGGTAGTGAGAGATTTTGTAGGGCACGGAATAGGGAAAAATATGCATGAAGAACCGCAAGTACCTAATTTCGGAAAACCCGGCAAGGGACCGCGGCTGCAGGAAGGAATGGTCCTTGCTATCGAGCCCATGATAAATGCAGGAACATATAATGTGAGGATTCTGGAAAATAACTGGACAGTGGTTACTGTTGACGGCAAGCCATCCGCTCACTATGAACATACGGTAGCTATAACAGACGGTGAGCCGGAATTGTTAACTATTCTATAGGGGTGAGCACGTGGAATCAACAAGAGATTTGAGAATCGGTCAAATAGTAAAATCTAAAGCCGGCAGGGATAAGGGAAGAGTATTTCTCATATGCCGGATAATAGACGAGCAATATGTGTTGGTATGTGACGGGGATTTAAGGAAATTAAATAATCCCAAGAAAAAGAAAGTGAAGCATTTAATGATTTATAATACAGTGTTGACGGAATTTGCTGAAAGGTTGCAGAGCAACGAAAATTTAGATGATGCATATGTAAGAAAACTATTGGAGCCATATGTATCCAAAGAAGTGGAGGTTGAGTGATCAATGTCCAAGAAAGATGTAATAGAAGTCGAAGGCAAAGTCTTAGAAGCGCTTCCAAATGCAATGTTCACAGTAGAGCTTCAGAACGGGCACCAGATTTTAGCACATATTTCTGGGAAACTGAGGATGAACTACATCAAGATTCTTCCCGGTGACACAGTAGCTGTTGAATTATCACCATATGATTTAACAAGGGGAAGAATAACATGGAGGAAAAAATAAGGAGGGATTACAGTGAAAGTAAGACCATCAGTAAAACAATTATGTGAAAAATGCAAGATTATCAGACGAAAAGGAAAAGTTATGGTAATTTGCGAAAATCCAAGACACAAACAGAAACAAGGATAAGGAATATATGAAAAAATTATGTACTACTAAGGTAGGAGGTGTAGCTTAATGGCCAGAATCGCCGGTGTTGATTTGCCCAGAGATAAGAGAGTTGAAATCGGTTTAACATACATTTATGGAATAGGCAGACCAACTTCTAACAAAATTTTAAAAGCGACAGGCATCAACCCTGATACAAGGGTTAAGGATCTTACGGAAGATGAAATCCAAAAATTAAGAGCTGAAATAGATAAGTATCCCGTAGAAGGGGATGCGAGACGTGAAATAGCGTTGAATATCAAGAGATTGAAAGAAATCAACTGCTACAGGGGAATCAGGCATAAAAAAGGATTGCCGGTAAGAGGACAAAACACTAAGAATAATGCAAGAACAAGAAAAGGTCCTAAGAGAGTATCAGGGAAAAAACCTAAAAAATAAAAGGAGGGACTTAAGTGGCAGCTAAAAAACAAAAAACTACAAGAGTAAGAAAAAGAGAACGTAAAAACATTGAAAAAGGCCAGGCACATATTAAGTCTACCTTTAACAATACAATTGTTACTCTTACCGACTTGCAGGGAAATGCAATTTCATGGGCAAGTTCGGGGCAAATAGGTTTTAAGGGTTCAAGAAAATCTACGCCATACGCAGCAAGCATGGTTGCTGAAGAAGCAGCAAAAAAAGCCATGGAGCATGGACTTAAAACAGTAGAGGTATATGTTAAAGGACCGGGCTCAGGAAGAGAAGCAGCAATAAGGTCACTGCAGGCAGCCGGGCTTGAGGTTAGTTTGATAAAGGACGTTACTCCCATACCCCACAACGGTTGCAGACCGCCAAAACGCAGAAGAGTATAATGGAAACGAGGTGAAAAGATGGCAAGATATACCGGGCCTGTATGCAGAATATGCAGAAGAGAAGGTTTAAAGTTATATTTAAAAGGTGACAGGTGTTATACTGACAAATGCTCAATAGGCAGGAGAAATTATGCTCCGGGACAGCATGGTCAGAATAACAAGAAACTTACAAACTACGGTACTCAGTTAAGAGAAAAACAAAAGGTTAGAAAATATTACGGAGTTTTGGAAGATCAATTTAAAGAATATTACAACATAGCAGAAAAAATGTCCGGAAAAACAGGCGATAACCTGTTAAAACTGTTAGAGCTCAGACTTGACAATGTCGTTTACAGATTAGGCTTCGCAAGTTCCAGACCTGAAGCAAGACAATTAGTGGTTCACGGTCATTTTACCGTAAACGGCAAGAAGGCTGATATCCCGTCAATGATCTTAAAAGTCGGTGATGAGATAAAGGTTAAGGAAAAAAGCCAAAGTTCCGATAAATTTAAAGCTTTGGCAGAAAATCACAGGAATACCGCGCCCCAGTGGCTGCAGGTTGAACCTGAGAATTTCACAGGCAGAATAATAGCCGAGCCTACTAAAGATGATATTGAAATACCAATAGAAGAGTATATGATTGTCGAGTTCTACTCCAAGTAATAGCTAATAGGAATTATTACCCTCGACAAACAAAAAATTAAGGAGGGTTGGGATGATAGAAATAGAAAAACCTAATATTACTTTAATTGAAAAAAGTGACGATAACACTTACGGCAAAATTGTGGTTGAGCCGTTGGAAAGAGGCTATGGGACAACAATCGGCAATTCATTGAGAAGAATACTTCTATCTTCGTTACCGGGGGCAGCTGTTACTTCGATTAACATTCAGGGAGTGTTGCATGAGTTTTCAACGATTCCGGGCGTTAGAGAAGATGTAACGGAAATAATTCTTAACATTAAGAACTTAGCCGCTAAAATGAATGTGCCGGGACCTGTGCAGCTCTTAATAGACGCGAAAGGTCCTAAAGAAGTCACTGCAGCTGACATAATTACAGGCGGAGATGTGGAGATAGTTAACGAAGATCTTCATATCGCAACCCTTGAAGAAGGCGCTGAGCTCATTATCGAAATGGAAATGGAGCAGGGCAGAGGTTATGTGACAGCTGAAAGAAACAAGAAAGACAACCAGGCAATCGGAGTTATTCCCATCGACTCTATCTATACACCCGTAAAAAAGGTAAACTTTACGGTTGAAGATACCAGGGTGGGAAACAGGACGGATTTCGACAAGCTTACTCTTGAGGTCTGGACTAACGGCACAATAGAGCCTGAAGAAGCAGTTTCTTTAGGTGCAAAAATATTGAATGAACATCTCAACCTGTTCATATCGTTGACAGAGCATGTTAATGATGTGGAAATAATGGTTGAAAAAGAAGAAGATGAAAAAGAAAAAGTATTGGAAATGACAATAGAAGAACTTGATTTATCGGTTAGGTCTTACAATTGTCTGAAGAGGGCAGGAATAAACACTGTCGAGGAACTTACTTACAAGACCGAAGAAGATATGATGAAGGTTAGAAACTTAGGAAAGAAATCTTTGGATGAAGTATCTAAGAAACTTGCAGAATTAGGATTGTCTCTGAGAAAAAACGATAATTAGCTTTAAAGGAGGACTAAATGGGAAGT
>DCDC01000061.1 GCA_002316225.1 Firmicutes bacterium UBA1065
AAGCGAAGGGTCTCATCAGTCTCTTCATGATTACGCAGAAAATAATAAAAATATCCGCTCACGGTTTCGGACACGAATAATTCTAAAGCTCATTCCAGCTAAAAATCCTACAGCTTGCGAACTCGCTGCGCTCAAACAAGGCAAGCTGTTTAACGAATTTTTAACCTTCATTCGCTAAGAACTATAATCGTGTCCTGCAAATGTTCGCTTGATATTTTTATTATTTTTCCGTATTTTGGATTATTTGATTTGGATTCAGGATGACATAGCAGGCACAAAATCTTGATGCTTGGCACAATTTTTAGAAGGCAGGTGCTTTCTGCCTTTTTTTATTGAATAATAGATACTTGAATGTTATAATTAAACGAGTTTAAAGAAAACGTGGAACAAAACAAAATATGTGTACGTCTAATATATAACCGAACGGGGTGGAATAATGAATACCAATGAAAGGTGGCTAATAGAGGAAAGTAAGAAGGGTAATATCGATGCTTTCGAGCAGCTCATCAAGGATCATAAAAAAAGTGCCTTCAACATAGCACTGCGTGTCCTGAGAAACGTGGAAGACGCAGAAGACGCTTCCCAGGAAGCACTGATAAAAGTATTCAGAAATATAAAGAGTTTTAATATGGAGTCCACATTTAAAGTGTGGCTCTACAGGATAGTTGTAAATACCTGCATAGATTTTAAGCGCAGAAAAAGTATAACTGCAATATCCATAGATGAAACCATGGACTTGGGTTCAGGAAGGGAAATTCAAAGAGAGATTACCGACCATTCAAGCAATCCGGATGCATTAATCGAGAGAAGTTTTGATAAACAGATGGTAAATGACGCAATAAACATGCTGGAAGATGATTTTAAGACGATTATATTGCTGAGAGATATAAAAGGTTTCACATATGAAGAAATATCCCAAATCCTCGACTGTAATTTAGGAACAGTGAAGTCAAGGTTGTCAAGAGCCAGGAAAAGGCTAAAAGAAATTTTGGAAAGAGAAATGAAAGCTGATAGCTAAGGTGGTGATAATAAGATGAAGTGTAATGAAATAAGCGACAAATTGTCATTATATATTGATAATGAATTAAGTCCTGAAGAAATGCAGCAAGTGGAAGACCACTTGAATTCCTGCGAAAATTGTCAAAAAGTCTTGGATGAATATAAAAATTTAATATCAGTATTGCAAAACTTACCTGAAGAAGAGCCACCTGAAGGTTATTGCAAGAGACTTCATGAAAAGTTGTTGATGGAGAGGTCTCAAAAGGAAACTAAGAGAACTTCAAAAATAAAGAGCTTCAGTCGCAGCAAATGGCTGAAATACGGAAGTATAGCCGCTGCCCTGGTATTGGTTTTACTTGTGGCCGGCATAAACAACTTAGGCAACATGGGTCTGGGAATGAAAGCCGAAAACGAATCTGCCTATGACATGTCATCGGAACAAGCACCTGGTCAATATTTTGGCGGTGCTGCTGCTCCGGCCGTGCCCATGGAAGAACCGGCTATGCCGGAAGAGGCTGAGGGAATGGCCTATGACGACAGCTATAAATACAACAGGGGTGAGATAACTTACCAGTCAAATGATTCAATAGTAACCACATCCTCAACTGAACAAAGAGAAATGAAAATAATAAAGACCGGGACAATTTATGCCCAAACGGAAGACTATGACAAGTTTTTAAGTGATTTGTCCATGAAGGTAAGCTCCCTGGGCGGGTTTATGGAAAGCAACAACACCCAGGTTTACCAGGTCTATAATGAAGAAAAATTAATGTACGGGAATCTAAAAATACGGGTTCCCCAGGAAAGCTTTTATGAATTGGTTGATTATCTGGAAAATACCCTTGACGTAAGAAGGAAGAACATCAATGAAACAGATGTAACCAAGGAGTATTACGAAAAGGACAACAAGGTTAAAAACCTGGAGATCCAGGAGCAGCACCTGAGAGAATTGTTTGAAGAGGCAACGACCGTTGAAGAAATGCTACTGATAGAAAATGAGCTCAGAAGGATACGAACTGAAATAGATGCTTTAAATCTGAGCTTGAGCGATATAAACGACAGGGCTAAAATGTCGACTATCAATCTGGAAGTCGAAGAAGTGATGACTCCAAGCCTCACAATAAAGACAAAAGACAGCCTTTGGGACAGGTCAAAGGCAGGCTTTATAAATACGGTTAACGGTATTATAAGATCCGTGGAAAACTTAATCGTAGGTATAGTTTCAAGCTCCCCGATTTTGGTTCCTGCAGTTATCATCTGCATAATCGGCTTCCTTAAAATAAGAAAGTACTGGAAAAAAAGAATATAATACCCGGTACTTTGTCATTTTTGTATTTTTATCCCCTTCAGGTTAAGGGGATATTATTATGCCTATGTTTTTAATTTTGTCTACAAAATATTACAAAACAGCATGTTCAAATAAGTTATAATCTTACCAATGAAATAATAAAAAAGGGGGATTAAAATGCTTAACAAGAAAGTAATATTTATTTTATTAATTGCTATGTTAACCACTTTAGTTCCGGTTCAAGCGTTTGCGGATAATCAGGTGGCAGATACGGTGTATGTAAATGGTAATATTTATACTGTGGATGAAAACTTTTCAAAAGCACAAGCTATTGCAATAAAAGGTCAGCATATTATCGGAGTTGGAAGTAATGAAGATGTCAAAAAATTTGTGGGAGAGTCAACAAAAGTTATAGATTTGCAGGGAAAAACCGTTATTCCCGGTTTAATTGAAGGGCACATGCATTATCCCGCTGAGGGGCAAAAATTACTTGAATTAGATGTATTTTGGAAGCCCAAGGATGTAATATTAGCGGCGGTTAAAGCAGAAGCAGACCGATTGCCGGATGGTGAATGGATAACCGGGAGCGGCTGGAACCAGGAAGTATGGGATGTACCTGAATTCCCATCCAAGGAAGATTTGGATGAAGTTGCTCCAAATAACCCTGTCGCCTTAACAAGGACATGCGGACATGCAATATGGGTAAATTCCTTAGCTCTTGAAATAGCCGGAATAACCAAGGATACTCCGGATCCACAGGGCGGAGAAATTCTAAAGAATAAAAATGGAGAACCATTAGGTGTTTTGACCGATACTGCGGCTGACTATGTTACTGAAAAGATTCCTCCTTTTACGGCAGAAAGAAAAAAGGAAGCTTTATTACTGGCACAAGATGAGTTGTTCTCCTATGGACTTACAACTTCTTTGGATGCAGGCTCAAGTGTCGAAGACATACAACAGATGAAGGAATTGTACGAATCCGGGGATTTGAAAATCAGGTTGTATGTTATGGTAAATACCGGACCGGATGCTCAGGTATATTATGAAAAAGGTCCTGAGGTTGGACTTTATGACAAGAGAATGACTATAAACTGTATTAAATTTTTCACAGACGGTTCTTTAGGTGCAAGAAGCGCATGGCTGCTTGAAGAATATTCAGACAGACCCGGCCATGTCGGAAACAGCAGGTATACTTATGATGAATTCTATGAATTAATAAAAGAGGTAAGAGAACACGGTTTTCAGGCTTCAACTCATGCAATAGGTGATGCGGCAAACAGACAGGTTGTGGATATATATGAAAAGGTATTGAAAGAGAATCCCCTCGATGATCACAGGTTCAGAATCGAACATTTCCAAATTGCAACCTTGGAAGACATTCAAAGAATAGCTGATTTGGGAATTATTCCCGCAATGCAGGCAGTACATGCAACTTCAGACAAAAATATGGCTGAAGACAGGGTTGGTCCTGAAAGAATCAAAGGCGGATATGCGTGGCGTAAAGTTTTGGATACAGGCAATATTATAGTTAACGGCTCCGATGCAAATGTAGAGCTTGTGAATCCATACCATGGCTTATATGCAGCTGTTACAAGAAAGGGAAGAGACGGAGAACCTGAAGGCGGCTGGTATCCTGAAGAATGCATGAACCGTGAAGAAGCTCTTCGTTCATTTACAATTTGGGCAGCCTACGGACAATTTGAGGAAGATATTAAAGGTTCCATAGAAGTTGGAAAACTGGCTGATTTTGTTGTATTAGACAGGGATTATATGACATGCCCTGACAGGGATATAATGAATATATTACCTTTGGCAACTATAGTAGGCGGGGAAACAGTATATGAAAAAGATAATTCGCAGGTAACGGTAATGCTTGAAGGATTGCCGATAGGTTTTGACAGAGCTCCTATCCTTGAAAACGGAGTTACTTATGTTTTAGCAAAGAATTTATTTAATGCCCTTGAAGTAGAATATACCTATAATAAAGATAGCAATAAATATATTGTTAAGGGGATGGAATTTTCTGCAAGAGGTGATTATGTTCCTCTTCGTTTAGTTACAGAATCACTGGGATATAAGGTTAATTGGTATCAAGACAGTATGTCTGTTTCAATAGCAAGGTAATTAGTGTCATCCTGAGGGCTTTAGCCCGAAGGATCTCTTGAAATCCTTCGTTTTGTTCATGATGACATAAGAGGGTGTATGGTTAACCTGCGCTCGGGAAGTTCCCGAGCGTTTTTATTTCGACAAAATAAAGTTTAATGATTAGCAAAAATATGGTATAATAGGGTATAAAATAAAAAAAGAGAGGCAGATTATGAGTCAAAGTATTGCGGATATGCTTAACGACAAGGCTAAAGAGCAGATGAAGAGCCTGATCAATACCAATAAAACAATTGCAGAGCTCAAGCCCGGAGAAAAGGCAGACGGCTTTTATCTGATTAAAAATTATGAAGTAAAGAAAACTACCAACGGGAAACAATATATTGATATAGACTTAGTGGACAAAACCGGTGAAATAAATGCCAAGGTCTGGGATTACTCCCAGGAGACTGAGCAAATAATTGAAGAAAACTCGATAGTGAAGATAAGGGGAGAGGTTTTGGAATGGAATGGGGTCAGGCAGCTTAAGGTCAACAAAATAAGAGAAAAAAGACCTGAAGACAAAGTTCATATTCAGGAATTAATACCTTCGGCACCCATTGAGCCAAGCCAAATGCTGGAATCAGTTAAATCCTATGTAAAAAAAATCAAGGATAAAGAGATCAGGACCCTGACCGACAATATTCTAAAAAAGTATGAAAATAAACTGTATTATTATCCTGCTGCAAAAAGGAACCACCATTCCTACAGGGGAGGACTTTTATACCATATTCTTCGCATGCTGAAGTCAGGGGAGAAACTGTGCCAGGTGTATGATTTCCTTAACGCTGATTATGTATATGCCGGAGTAGTCCTCCATGACATATGCAAGATACTGGAAATGGAGTCGGATGAATACGGAATAGTATCTGATTACAGCATGGAAGGTAAATTGTTGGGGCACATAATCCAGGGTATAAAAGAAATTGAAACCGAAGGGGAAAAGATAGGTATAGACAGGGAAAAGAGCGTTCTCTTGCAGCACATGGTTTTATCCCATCACTATGAGCCCGAGTTTGGCAGCCCCAAAAAGCCTATGACACCTGAAGCGGAACTTCTGCATTTTCTGGATATAATTGATGCTAGGATGTTTGATTTTGAGCATTTTCTTGAAACCATAGAGCCGGGTCAATTCACCGATAAAATTTGGCTTTTGGATAACAGAAACCTTTATAAATCAAAGGGAGACAATGAATAAGATCCTTCGCTTCGCTCAGGATGACAAAGTGTTTGAGATCCTTCGTTTATGCTCAGGATGACATATGTAAGCAAAGATTCTTAATCCCTAAAGATTAAGAATCTTTTTTATACCTCCTTCTTTGTCTTATGCGAATTGGTTTTTGAACGTGTTTTTCATTTTTCTGGTTTTTTTCCTGTTGCGGGGGAGTGGGGGTATGGTCAAAGTCGGCACTCTTAAAAATTTCTTGTACGGAAGGCTCCTTTTCTTCCTCCGGTTTATTTGACGAAGACATTACATTATTAATAATGGGCATAAAGGTGTCCAGCAAGGCGTTTAAGTCCGTATTATCCTTATTGCCTGAAAGGGATGAAAGCATTTCGCTGATTTTATTGTTATCCCCTTTATTTAATGAAGAAAACATTTCGTTTAAACCGCCGCTCTTGGCCAGGTTCATTGCCAGGGCACTCATGATTTTTTCCATGTTTCCTGTTATAAGGGGTTTTGCCAATAACTTTGCGACGGGAATATTACCGTTTTTCAATAATGCCGTTACCTTATCAAGAGGTGTTTTGGCATCCAGGGCAGTGATAGGCCTATAATTTTGAGCCCTGTTTAAAAAGGAGTACATGCTCAGCAGGGTGCTTGCTTTTTCTACTGCCGGCAGATATGTATTTACCTTTGCTACTGTTTGGGGAGATGTGAGGGGAGCAAGGTTTCTGACCATGCCTATAAGGCTTTCCATTTTTTCCGGATTCTTGATAATTCCTTGGGCCAGGGTCCTGCTTGTTCCAGACAGCTTTGTAACCAGGCCGTTAAATTGCCTGCCGTCAAAAATGTACCTTGCCGCCATTAAATATAATAATATTTGAACAGGAATAGTATCACCTTCTTATAATTATCTCCATATATGATATTCTGACGGGGCGATTATGTTACGAAAATTGTAATCAAACGGTATCTTCGGCATATTATATAACATATAGGAGGTAGCTGAATGTCAAATATATTTAGAAATGATAGTGAAATCAATAAAATCAAGGAGAGCAAAGAATTTAAGGAAGCCGAAGCCAAGGCAAATGATTTTATGAAGAATAAGCAGTTTCAGGAATTCAAAAAGAAATATGAAGGCAAAACGGAGGAAGAAATATTAAGGGATGCAAGAGATATGAGCAGAAAACTCAAACAGCAGTACGGTGAGAAAGAATACAGAAAAAAGATTGAAGATTTAAAAAACTTCGAGAAATTCCTTACACCGGAGCAAAAGAGGAAAATGAGAAAGTTTTTAGAAAATCTAGAAGAATAGGGAGGGAAACTCCCTTTTAAATCATGTTGCCTGTACGCATAATGCACACATGGGCAGTATTTTGCTATTAGATAAGAAAAGTTTTCAAAAATAGTTTGACAAAATATCATGTGTTCATTTATAATGAGAATACATATTTTTTAATGTATAATTAGGAGGGACAAGTAATGAGAAGATTTATAAGCTTACTGCTGGCTTTAGTAATGGTATTGTCACTGGCCGCTTGTGGTCAGCAAGCACAGACACCGCCGGCACAACAACCTGAAACACAGCCGGGAGGAGAACAACCCGCAGCTGAACAACCTGGAAAAGAAGAACCATTCGAAGGCATCATAGCCATCGTTACAAACACACTTTCACAAAACGAAGAAGAATATCGTTCAGCTGAACAAATGGTTCAGAAATACGGTGAAGACAAAATCATGCACGTATTGTGGCCGGACAACTTCATGACCGAACAAGAACAAATGGTTTCTACAATCGCTAAAATAGCCGCAAATCCGGATGTTAAGGGATTGATTATAAATCAAGCTGTTCCGGGAACAAACGCAGCGGTAGATAAACTCTTGGAAACTCGTGATGACATATTCATCGTTTACTGTACACCACAAGAGAATCCACCTGATGTTGCCGCAAGAGCAAACCTGATACTTAATCCTGACGAGTTGAAGATGGGAGATGCCATCCCCGTACAGGCAAAGAAATTAGGTGCCAAAACGCTGGTACACTATTCATTCCCGAGACATATGTCAATAGTAATGCTTGCTGCAAGACGTCAGTTAATGATTGACAAATGTAAAGAAATCGGAATCGAATTCTATGATGCAACAGCACCAGACCCGACAAGCGACGTTGGTGTAACCGGAGCACAGCAATTCATTCTTGAAGACGTGCCGAAGTTGGTTGACAGATTCGGAAAAGACACAGCATTCTTCTCAACCAACTGCGCAATGCAGACTCCGCTTATTAAAGCAACAAGCGATGTAGGAGCAATTTATCCGCAGCCTTGCTGCCCGTCACCATACCACGGATTCCCGTCAGCTTTAGGTATTGAATCCACGGGATATTCCGTTGAAGCTATGGAAAAAGTTATAAGCGAAACAGCAAAAGCTTTGAAGGCAAAAGGAGTTCTGGGAAGATTCTCAACCTGGCCGGTACCTGTTGCCATGATGAACACAATAGCATCCACCGAATATATAATCGAATGGATTAACGGCAACGTAGGCGATGAGCTTGATGTAAAAGTACTTGAAGAAAAAATGGCTGAATATGCAAAATTAAGTGTTACAACAAGCCCATATACAGAAGAAGGATTAGAAATTCCTCATTTCAGATTGATCATGATGGACTTCTTAACATACGGTGAAGAACATATTATTGATTAATCGAATTTAATACTATAAATTAAGCCATGTAAGTATTAAGGAATGTTTCAGAATTTCTTGAAAGGAACTTCTGATACATTCCTTTGCTAATTAGTAATGTCATAACAGAGGAGGTAATAATGAGTGATAACCTTCTGAGATTGATAAATGTTTCAAAAGAATATTCGGGAAACAAGGTGCTGAAGGATATTAACCTGGAACTTAAAAAGGGCCAGATCCATGCCCTGATAGGCGAAAACGGTGCAGGCAAATCAACCTTGATGAATATTCTCTTTGGTATGTCGGTAATTCATACGACCGGCGGATTTGAAGGAAGCATAGAAATAGAAGGAAAAACAGCAGAAATCAAGAGTCCCCATGACGCCATGGACTATGGAATCGGCATGGTTCATCAGGAATTTATGCTAATTCCCGGCTTTACCATTATGGAGAATATTAAGCTCAACAGGGAAATTACCAAACCCAACATAGTGAGCAGGATATTCGGGAAACGCCTGGAAACATTGGATATAAAAAGAATGAACGAAGACACAAGGAAAGCCTTGGATGTACTGGACATGAGCATAGAAGAATATGTCCAGGTGGCAGGCCTTCCGGTTGGTCATATGCAATTTATAGAAATTGCGAGAGAAATAGACAAAACAGGATTGAAGATTCTTGTGTTTGATGAGCCAACAGC
>DCDC01000066.1 GCA_002316225.1 Firmicutes bacterium UBA1065
AAGCCCATAAGCGATATGCCGGAAGGCTTGAAAAAGCATGTCAGGTATTCCAGAACATTTTTCGATGTCCAGTCGGATATTTACAGGCTATACCATATTGAAAACCCGACGGTTTTCTTTGGAAGGGAAGACTATTGGGACCTGGCAAACGAAAAATACATGGGCGGGGGTGAAGGCCCTGCAGGTTCAACCTATTTGATGTTTAAGCTTCCCGGGGAGGAAGGAGTGGAGTTTTTGTTGACAAACCAGTACACTCCCCAGAATAAGGACAATATGATAGCGCTATTGGCCGCCCGAAATGACGGTGAGAATTACGGTGAGCTGGTCTTGTACGAATTCCCTAAAACAAAGGTAGTTTCCGGACCTAATATGATAGAAACAAAAATTGACCAGGATACAAGCATATCTTCACAACTTACCCTGTGGAGCCAAATGGGGTCTGATGTCTTGAGAGGAAATACAATAGTGATCCCTCTTGAGGAGTCCTTAATCTATGTGGAGCCCATATATTTAAAATCGGATACGGACAGCAACTTTCCCGAAATGAAGATGGTTGTCGTATCCCATGGAGAAAAAATAGTCATGGAACCTACCCTGGATGTGGCAATAGAAAAACTCTTCGGTATGAGCCGACAAAAACCCTCAGAGCCTGATGGAGAATATGAGGATGACGACATAAATGACTTGATCATTAAGGCAAATGAAGCCTATTATGATGCCACCCGGGCTTCCCAAGAGGGAAACTGGGCAGAATACGGAAGAAAATTAGCTGAATTGGAGAGAATATTAAACCAGCTCAGCACAATGATACAGGAGAAGGGGGAAGAAGCCCAAAATTAGTTAATAAGAAAGGATAAGGAGGATTTATGAAATTTACATTCAATCATTTTAATTTTAATGTTCTGGATTTGGAAAAAAGCATGAATTTTTATAAGGAAGCTTTGGGTTTGAAGGAAGTAAGAAGAAAAGAAGCTTCAGACGGGAGCTACATTTTAGTTTTCATGGGGGACGGAGAAACGGGTTTTTCCCTGGAACTTACCTGGCTGAGAGACAGAAAAGACCCCTATGATTTGGGAGAATTGGAATACCACTTGGCTTTTAGGGTAGACAATTACGATGAAGCCTTCAAGAAACATAAAGAAATGGGCTGCGTCGAATACGTAAATGAAGCAATGGGGATTTACTTCATTACTGATCCCGACGGCTACTGGATTGAAATAATTCCTACAAGATAAGTTTAAAGCCGCAAGCAAACCTTGCGGCTTATGTTTATCCTGTTCATTTAAATGAATTTTTCACATAAACTGTAGCAAGATACAAAAACCCAAGTGTGACAAGGTTACTTGACAGGGTATACTTACCCTGCTATATTTTAATAATAATATTTTGGGAGGCTGGCATGGGTGGTTCAGGTTTAGGAGCTGATATAAGCATTATATTGGTTTTTGCGGAAGGATTCATATCTTTTTTTTCACCCTGCGTACTTCCTTTAATTCCGGTGTATATCAGCTACCTGGCAGGCAAGGGGAAAAAAGTTAACAGTGATGGTACCATTACTTACGAAAGAAAAGAGGTACTTTTTAATACCTTGTTTTTTGTTATGGGAATTTCAAGCGTATTTTTTATTTTAGGTTTATCATTTTCAGCTTTGGGTATATTCTTTAACAGGAACAGGGAGCTTTTCAGCAAAATAGGCGGGGCAGCAATAATAATCTTAGGTCTTGTCCAGCTGGATATTGTCAAATTGAATTTTTTAGCAAGGGAAAAAAGGATAAGTCTTAATCTGAGCGGTAAAATGAATCCTTTCCTTGCCTACATAATGGGGTTTACATTCAGCTTCGCATGGACTCCCTGCGTGGGACCGGTATTGGCTTCAGTCTTGATTTTAGCATCTAATGCCAGGAATGTTTTTACCGGAAACCTGTTTGTAGCCCTTTATGCCCTGGGTTTTATAATACCCTTTCTGATTTTAGGGTTCTTTACCACAGAAACATTGAATTTCTTTAAGGAAAAAAGGAATTTGGTCAAGTACACCATTAAAATCGGAGGAGTAATACTGGTAATAATGGGGATTATGACATATACGGGTACTTTTGCCATCATAAGCAGAAAACTAAGTTTTTTTTAAAGAGCTGATTAAGTAAAATCCCGGAGAAGGAGAGGTTAATTATGGGAGAAATGGTTGATATCATCATCATAGGAGCAGGTCCTGCCGGCTTGTCCGCAGCCGTAAATGCTCTTATAAGGGGCAAAAGGGTCAGAATTTTTTCAAATAAGGACAATAAGCTGTCAAAGGCAGAAAGGGTTGATAACCATTTAGGTTTTTACCACATGAGCGGAAAAGAATTGATGGATAAGTTTAAAGAACATGCAGAAGCTATGGGTATAAGAATAGAAGAAGGGAAGGCAGTAAACATACTTCCCTTAGGTGACAGCTTCCTGGTCAATATAAGCGGCCAAATAATAGAAGCCAAAAAAGTAATATTGGCCACGGGAATTTCAAAAATTAGAGAATTGCCCGGAGAAGAAAGACTCTTGGGAAGCGGGGTAAGTTACTGTGCAACCTGCGACGGTATGCTTTACAGGGGAAAAAAGGCTGTTGTCTGGGACCAATCTGAAGATGCATGGGAAGAAGCCAATTTCCTGCAAAGTATAGGTGTTAATGTTACTTTTGTTTCTGATAAACCCAGACATGAGAATTTAAGCGACAATGTTGAGTACATAAAAGGCAGGATTGAAGAAATACTAGGAGAAAACACCGTTGAGGCCGTTAAAATAGGAAATGAAATCATAAAAACCGATGCTGTCTTTATGCTCAGGGATGCCGTGGCTCCCGATGCCTTGATTGAAGGACTGGAATTGGACGGCAGCTTCATAAGCGTGAATAAGCACATGGAAACCAATATTCCGGGATTATATGCGGCAGGAGATATTACCGGAAAACCCCTACAGCTTTCCAAAGCAATAAGCGAAGGTTTGATTGCTGCTCAAAATGCAGCATTACAAATAGATAAAAAGGAGAGTTAAAATGGCAGAAAACATTATAATTATCAACAGCACTCAGGAATTCGACGACCTGATCAGGCAAAACAAATATGTTCTGGTGGATTTTTGGGCGGCATGGTGTGCTCCTTGCAGAATGGTAGCACCGGTTATAGATAAGGTAGCAGAGCAATACAGCGGAAAAATAATTGTTGCAAAGGTAAATATAGATGAGCAGCAGGAATTGGCTATTCGCTACGGAATACAAACAATACCTACCATAATATTCTTTAAGGAAGGAAGATTTGCGTCAAAGGAGATAGGAGTAAAACCCTTATCATCCTTTGTAAGGATGATTGACAGCAATATTGCTTAAGATCATCTATAGCATGAATCTCATGAAATTCTTGTAACAAGGATTTCATGAGATTTTTTTCCATTCATCTCTTAACAAACCATACAAGAGCAAGTTGTGCCTCTTACCGTCTCTCAATACAAATTCCCTGTAAATTCCTTCTCTTTTAAAACCGCATCTTTCGTATAAGGCAATTGCTTTATTGTTAAATTCAAGCACATTAAGCTGAATTCTGTGAAAGTTTAATTCCCTGAAGCCGTATTCCAGCAAAAGTCTAAGAGCTTCCTTTCCGTATCCCTTACCTCTTTCATCCTCCTTTCCCAATCCTATAAACAAGGTTGCAACCTGGTTTTCTTTTATTATGTCGTCAAAACCGGCAAGACCGATTATTTTGCCGTCCTTTCTGACGGCAAAGACTTTCGACTTCCCGCTTTCCTTATAATACTTGAACATTTTGTCCACATCAGACTTTTTTAAAGGATTTGGGGGGTAATAATCATAATACTTTAAGAATTCAGGGTCGGAAAACCACCTGTAAATTTGTTCCATGTCTTCTTTTTTAATTTCGGTTAAAGTGATCATAAGTTCTCCTAGGCAATAATAATTACGGCTATTATGGTCATAAGACCGGTCAAACCCATGGCAAGCCCGCTTGCCGCTCCTGTTTCCCCTTCCATTTCGACTGCCTTTGCTGTCCCCAGGGCATGGGATGATGAGCCAATACCGATTCCTTTAGCTATATTGTTTTTAATTTTGCCTACCTTTATCACTAAGGGGGCGAAGGCTGCCCCGATCAAACCTGTGATAATGACGGCCAAAGCAGCTATAGATTCGTTTCCTCCAAGCATTTTTGCAGATTCAACAGCCATGGGGGTTGTGATGGATTTACATAAGAGTGACAAGAATACGGTTTCATTAATTCCAAAAAGCCTGCACAAAAGGGTAACAGATACAAAAGTTGCTATTATACTGGCTGTTATTCCTCCGATTATGGGAATAAAGTTTTTAATCAAGGCATCTCTGTTCTTGTAAATGGGTATGGCCAGGACCGTGACAATGGGACCCATGGCCGAAACTATTACACTTCCGCCCTTGTTATAATCGGAATATGTAAGATTAAATAATTTTAGAACAATGATGATTAAAACGGATGATAAAAGTATGGGATTTAAAAATGTTATTTTGAATTTCTTGTTTACATAAAGGCTGAATTTAAAAAAAACAGCCGTAAGCAGGATAAAAAAAAGAGACGTTAGAATATCAGTCATGGTTTTTCTCCTTGTAAGAAATTAAAATATCCGTAACCTTGCAGGAAACATACATGACAAAAATGCAGGATATAAATATTATAATCATTATTTGAAAAATACTGTCCCGGATCAGTTTATAGGAATCCATGATGCCCACCGCTATGGGAACGAAGAAAAAACTCATGTATTTAAGCATGAAGGATGAAGTTTCTTCAATCACAGAGAGCTTTAAAACATTTGTGCTTAAAAGCACCAGGAGTATAACCATCCCCATTATGCTCCCTGGAATAACAATTACATTTGATATGAGCCTGCTTATTAAATTACCTGCAGAATAAATAATATAAATAATAGCTATTTGAATTAGTATTTTTATGATGTTTTTCATTCCGACCTCCGCACCTAACATTATATCTTAAAATTTTTATAATTCAATGAAAAAAATCAGTTCATAAAAAATTTGTTAATTTAAGTTTCAATAAAGAAAATAGGGATATAATTACAAGCAAAAGAAAAAGGAAGTAAGGAGCGGTGAGTTATGGATTACAATCAGGACTTCAATGATAAATACGAAAATGAAACTCAAATTGAAAATCAAAATGCAGATCAAGAAAACATTATAACCAATGATAATTCTTCTAAGGAATACGGTGAAATAAATTTTATCATGAGTCAGCCGGTAAAAAAACCAAGGCGCAGGAAATCATTTATGGTTTACGTTGCTATTGCTTTGGTGGCTGCAATAATCGGAGGATTAGCCGGTTCTTATGTGACCTCTTACAGGTTGGATTCATTTATTAAAGAAGAAGCAGCCAAGTCATCAATAAATGCCCAGGAAGTCAATATTAATTTGACCGATGACGTGTATTTTGCAGTTGCGGTTGCAGAGAAAGCACAAAAAACCGTTGTGGGAATTACAACTGAGACAGAAAGGCAAATCAATACCTTCTGGGGTCCCCAATTAAGAGTCGAGCAAAGCATGGGATCCGGATTTATCGTGGATTCAAAGGGATATATTCTGACAAATTCCCATGTAATCGGAGACGGGAAATACAAGAATATTACAGTCTCCTTAATTGACGGCTCAAAGGAAGTAGGCCAGGTATTATGGTACGATACCACCCTGGATTTGGCTGTTGTCAAGATTAACAAGACAGGTCTTCCAGCCGCTGAACTGGGAGATTCGGACAAATTATTGGTGGGAGAGCCGGCAGTGGCAATCGGAAATCCCATGACCCTGGATTTGGAAAGAACAGTTACGCAAGGTATCATCAGCGGTTTGAACAGGTCCATTGTTTTTGATGACGGAACTGTCATAGAACCTCTTATACAAACGGATGCTTCCATAAATTCAGGCAACAGCGGAGGCCCCTTGTTTAATGCCAAGGGTCAGGTAATTGGAATAAATACGGCCAAGATGATGTCTGCAGAAGGCTTGGGCTTCGCAATACCTATAAATACGGCAAAACCCATAGTGGAACAAATAATAAATGACGGTTCATTTACAACGGTTTATGTAGGAATCACCGGCATGGCTGTTGAAACATATGAAAGAGGTTACAACGTAGACTTAATAGCCGATTACGGAGTGATAATAATTGAAACCATGAAGAATTCTCCGGCCTCTGAAGCCGGCTTGAAGCCCAATGATGTTATAACAGCTATTGACGGGCATAAAATAGAGGATATGGATGATTTGAAAAGAAGGCTCTACAATTATCGTGACGGAGACAAGGCTGAATTTACAATTTTAAGAAACGGTGAAGAGCTGAAAATCAATGTAACTTTAAGAACCAGACCGGATGAATTTTAACTTAAGATAAGGTAAACAGCCGGAATAAGAAAGTAAAATAGAAAAACAGGAGGATTTCTCCTGTTTTTTAATATGCATTTTTTATTCTTCCACTCCAAAGCGCTTCAGGTTGGGTGATATTATTAATTCAGCTTCAGTTGCAGCCACTACGTCTTCAACACTTGCTTCCGGTCCTAATTCTTCAAGAACCAGACCATCCTTTGTCACCCTTATCAAGGCCATTTCAGTTACTATTATATCAACCTGTTCCTTGGCTGTTAAAGGAAGGGTGCATCTTTTCAAAATTTTTGGTTTTCCTTTTTGGGTGTGAACCATAGCAATGATAACTGTTTTGGCACCTACCACCAAGTCCATGGCACCTCCCATACCTGGTACCATCTTGCCGGGTATTTTCCAGTTTGCAAGATTTCCTTTTTCATCTACTTCCATGGCACCAAGAACTGTAGCATCTACATGGCCTCCCCTGATTATGCTGAAGGATGTGGCACTGTCAAAGAACATTCCTCCCGGAAGTATAGAAGAAGGCATACCTCCTGCATTTACCAGTTCCCAATCTTCTTCTCCTTCTTTTGGGGCAGGACCTAATCCCAAAAAGCCGTTTTCCGACTGAAATGTTATGTCTATACCTTCAGGTATGTAATTTGCAACCAAAGTAGGAAGTCCTATGCCTAAGTTTACAACGTCACCGTCATTCAATAACTGAGCGACCCTTTTAGCTATAACTTTCTTTTCATCCATTATTTGTCACCTCCTACTATATAGTCAACAAATATGCCCGAACACATTACATGATCCGGATCAATTTCGCCAACTTCAACTATTTTATCGGCTTCTACAATGACTATATCTGCTGCCGTGGCCATTATGGGGTTGAAATTTTTTGTTGTCTTGTTAAATATCATATTACCCTTTTTATCGGCCACAGACGCCTTTATCAGGGCTATGTCGGCTCTTAAAGGAGTTTCAAAAACATATTCTTTCCCGTTTATCACTCTGATTTCTTTTCCTTCGGCTGCTTCGGTTCCTATACCCGTTGGTGTGTAAAAGCCGCCAAGTCCATTTCCCCCACATCTTATTTTTTCCACAAGGGTACCCTGGGGAGTAAGCACTACTTCTGTCTGGCCTGAATTCATCTGATTGGCTGTCTCAGGATTAGTACCTACATGAGATGCAATTATTTTTTTGAATTGTTTGTTAACAACCATTTTTCCTACGCCCTTGTCGGGAAAACCTGTATCATTGCATATGAGAGTCAGGTTTTTAACATTTTTTTTCACTAAGGCATCTATCAGTCTTTCCGGAGTTCCGTTGGCAAGGAATCCGCCCACCATGATAGTCATGCCGTCCTTAACCATATCAGCTGCTTCATCGATTGAAATAATTTTGTTTATCATATAATCATCCTTTCATTCAGGTCTTATTTTCTTTCAACCAGCATTGAAGTTCCCATTCCGCCGCCTATGCACAAGGTTGCAAGACCTTTCTTGGCATCTCTTTTTTGCATTTCATATATCAGAGTTACCAGTATTCTTGCTCCTGATGCTCCTATGGGGTGTCCCAATGCTATGGCTCCACCGTTTACATTTGTAATTTCGGGTTTTAATCCCAAATCACGGACAACTGCCAGGGATTGTGCTGCAAAAGCTTCATTGGCTTCCACAAGGTCCAGGTCATCAATAGTCCAACCTGCCTTTGCCAGGGCTTTTTTGGTTGCCGGAACCGGACCTAAACCCATAACCTTGGGATCAACTCCGGCTGAAGCATAAGCCGCAATTTCGCATAAATACTTCAAACCAAGCTCATCAGCCTTTTCCTTGCTCATAACAATCAAGGCAGCCGCCCCGTCATTTATGCCTGAAGCATTTCCTGCCGTAACTGTCCCGTCCTTTTTGAAGGCAGGTTTCAATTTTGCCATTTTTTCAACGGTTGACCCATGCCTTGGGTATTCGTCCGTGTCGATAACCACCGGATCCCCTTTCTTTTGAGGTATTGTTACAGGCACTATTTCATCTGCGAATTTTCCTGCTTTTTGGGCTTCTTCAGCCCTCATCTGGCTTCGGGCGGCAAATTCATCCTGTTCTTCCCTTGTAATACCATACTGCTCTGCAACATTTTCAGCGGTTATTCCCATGTGATAATCATTGTAAATATCCCACAAACCATCGTGTACCATGTAATCAACTACACTGCCGTCGCCCATCCTATGTCCCCATCTTGCTTTTGGCAAAAGATAAGGTGCATTGGTCATGCTTTCGGTACCCCCGCACAGGATTATGTCGCACTGACCGCTTTCAACAAATTGTGCAGCCATGCTGACTGCTCTTAAGCCGGACCCGCACACCATGTTAATTGTCAGTGCCGGGATTTCAATAGGAACTCCTGCCCCTAAGCTGATTTGCCTTGCAATATTTTGTCCCAAACCTGCCCCTAATACATTGCCAAAATAAACTTCTTCAACCATGGACGGCTCAATGCCCGCTCTCTTGATAGCCTCTTTAGCTGCTATCACTCCCAGGTCAACCGCTGACAATGAAGCAAAAGCACCTCCGAAAGAACCAATAGGTGTTCTTGCTGCTGAAACAATCACAGCTTTTCTCATAATTACCTCCTTATTATTTCTTTTTATCATATTTTGTATGCCGTATTTTACATAGCATTTTTCATGCCAAGGTCATTGGTTGAAAATTCAAGGGTTTTTTCCCAAAAAAACAAGAACATATGCAAAAATGCATATAAGAATAAGAAAAAATATTGCATGATTGCATATATGCATATATAATAAGAAACAAAGTAAGATAGTTCCTTAATAAATAAAAGAAAGAGGATAAAAAAATGCCATCCAGCAAAAATGACGTGGATTTGGGTTTTGTTATAACTGATAATAAATTAAACGTTTTGTACTGCAATGACTATTTTAAAAACAATATAACAAAGACCGATATCCTAAATAAAAAAATAACAATGTTCTTTCATGATATCAACGTTGATAAGGATAAGAGTCTTTATTCCGTTAAAAACAAGGACAATTCCGTTTACTATGTTATCCACAACAAATTTAAATTATACAATCACGATTTGTACAATTTTTTCTTTTATGATTTTACAATCGGAAGCGAGCTGCACAAGCAAATCGAGAGGTTGAATTCTCAACAATATTTATACAATGAGATGCTGAACAAATTGCAGGACGGCATCTATATCACCGATGAAAAGGGGACAACCATATATGCCAACGATGCCTTTTTAAATTTATCCGGACTTACAAGGGACCAAATCATAGGCAATACGGTTTATGATTTGAGAAAAAACAACATACTTCCCAATTCATGCTGTGCCAGGGTCATAGAAACTTTAGCCCCCGTATCAACCATAAACCACTACTACAAGGGTCAGAGGTGCCTGGTTTCAGGGTCGCCCATTTTTGATGAAAAGGGCAACTTGGCCAGGACCATTGCAGTTATCAGGGACGTTACCGAGCTGGATATGCTGATGAAAACCATAGCCAAGGAGCAAAACCTGTTTATACAAAGCGATTACAAGGTGGATACCGAAGTTATGGAAGATGACCCTGAAGACATTTTAAATAACATAAAGATGAAAAATATTTACGAAAAAGCCAAGAAAATATCCAAAGTCGACAGCACAGTCTTAATTTTGGGGGAAACCGGCGTTGGGAAAGATTTCATAGCCAAATACATCCATAGCATCAGCCACCGGTCCAAGGGTAAATTCATAAAGATAAACTGCGGTGCCGTACCGGAGCATTTGCTTGAATCGGAATTTTTCGGCTATGAGGAAGGAGCCTTCACAGGCGCCTTAAAAGGAGGAAAAAAAGGCTTATTTGAAGAAGCTGACGGTGGCACCCTTTACCTTGATGAAATAGGGGACATGCCTTATACCCTCCAGGTTAAGCTCTTAAGTGCCATAAATGACAAGATGTTTTACCGCATAGGGGGTACCCACCCCATCGAGTTTAATGCCCGCATTATTGCTGCCACAAACCATGATTTGAAGCAGCTTGTGGAAGAAAAGAAATTCAGGGCTGATTTATATTATAGATTAAACGTGGTGACAATCGTAATTCCCCCCTTGCGAAACAGGAAGGAAGACATAATACCCTTGTCAGCCCAATTTCTTGAATACTACAACAATAAATACGGGAAAAACTGTTACTTCAGTTCAGGCTGCCTCCAGAGTTTTTTGATATATGACTGGCCGGGCAACATAAGGGAATTAAAAAATATAATCGAGCGTATGATACTGATGGCGGACGGGGCCGAAATAGGGACGGACCTCTTCAGGGAGCATTTGATGCTGCCCGGGGGGACCGATTCGCCTGACTTGTTTACAACGGGAACAAAGACCCTTAAAGAAAAAATTGAAGAATACGAGAAGGAGATCATCGAATCAACCTTGGCTGTTTCAAAAAATATGAAGGAAGCAGCCCTTAGGTTAGGCATAGATATTTCAACCTTAGTCAGAAAAAAACAAAAATATGATATATGAATAGTAATCCTGAGCGGAAGCGAAGGGTCTCATCAGTCTCTTCATGATTACGCAGAAAATAATAAAAATATCCGCTCACGGTTTCGGACACGAATAATTCTAAAGCTCATTCCAGCTAAAAATCCTACAGCTTGCGAACTCGCTTTGCTCAAACAACGCAAGCTGTTTAACGGATTTTTAACCTGCATTCGCTAAGAATTATAGTCGTGTCCTGCAAATGTTCGCTTGATATTTTTATTATTTTTCAAGAGAGAAGTGTAAATATCCGCTCACGGTTT
>DCDC01000208.1 GCA_002316225.1 Firmicutes bacterium UBA1065
TCAGGATGTCATAATAAAAAGAACACTTCCCGAAAGAAATGTTCTTTCATTATGTATCAATTTATTAATCTTCCATTTCAGCGCTGCCGGTTTGTTGATCATCATCTAACTCATCGTCGAACTCGGCATCATATTCGTCATCTTCATCATCAAAATCGAAGTCATAATCATCGTCGTCATAATCATAATCATCATCTTCGGATAATTCCGTATCACCGAATAATTCCTCTTCAACAACAGACAAATCTTCATCCAACAAATCTACATATTCATTTAATTCATCTTGTTCTTCAGCTAAATCATTGATTGAATCAGCTATTTCTTCAATTACTTCCATCAAAGCAAAGAACAATTTACCTTCCTTAGTGTCGTCCTTTACTCCAAGTCCGTCAGCCAAACCTCTTAAATATGATATCTTTTCGTATAAAAACTCCATTCCATACCTCCTTATACTCTCGATAAATATTCACCTGTTCTGGTGTCAATCTTAATTTTATCACCAATCTCAATGAACAACGGCACCATTATTTTTGCACCGGTTTCAGTTGTTGCAGGCTTAGTTGCGCCAGTCGCGGTGTCACCCTTGAATCCCGGCTCTGTTTCAACAATTTCCAGCTCTACAAAGTTAGGCGCAGTTACTTCAAAAGGATTGCCCTGGTAGAATCTCATCTGGGCAAAGTCATTTTCCTTCAGATAGATGATGGCATCTGCCACCTGTTCATAATTAAGCGGAATTTGTTCATATGTTTCCGGATCCATAAAATAATACAATTGTCCGTCATTATATAAGTATTGCATATCTTTGGTTTCGATATGAGCCAAATCAAACTTTTCCGTGGGGTTAAAAGTCTCCTCCTTCGTAGTTCCGGTCACAATGTTTTTCAATTTTGCCCTTACAAAGGCAGCGCCCTTTCCCGGCTTAACATGTTGAAAATCAACAATTTGCCACAAACCGTTATTCCATGATAAAGTTATACCCTTTTTAAAATCACCGGCTGAAATCATTAATTTGTATCCTCCTTATGTATATTATAACCCGCAGATTGCTGCTTATTCCTTAATTAACGTTCTGCCTGTTCCGGGAACTATCGATACCTGGATAGTCTCCTTGGTTTTTGTATCCGTTATTGTAAAAGTCCCTGCATTAACGGGACTACCCTCATGGGTAAAGCTTATGTAGGTCCCGCTCGGGTTAGAGTAATCTATTCGATACCTGCCGTTAAATACAACTGTTTTCTTAACAGCATGAATATCATGTACATAATAGCAGCCATTGGCAGTATCAATGCTTATGCTATGGCCGGCAGTTTCACTCTTCATGCATTCCATCTGAACATATCTCACGTCAGCAGCAAATTCATCAGCCGCTTTTCCCAGATAAAACATATTCCTGTCAATGGTTATTACGGCTAATGCCATTACGACAGACAGAATTGAGATTGTTACAAGCAATTCAATAAGCGTGAAACCCTTATTATGCATAATTCACCTAAAATATGCCATAGTTCATTTTATAAATTATTTAAGTGTTTGTCAATGTATTTATTTAAATTAGCCATTGAATTTTGCCAATTTGAAGGCTTTGGCCCGGAGAATCTCAGTTGTTTCTCATATAAACCGCCCGGGAAGCCTCATACCTGCAGCCGCCCTTTTCCATTACAATTTTTATATTTACTGCCTTTGCATTTTGAAAACTTTCATCCCTTAAAACCGACAGGTACATTCCTTTAACATAATTTCCAAGCTCAACGGTTGGCTCCATATCCTTTACTCCGTTACTGTAGCGGATAGCATTATTTTCTATATAAAATACATAATTTTCGCTTGTACTGCCATATTTAAATGAAACCTTGTTTACGGGATATTCTCTTCCGGCATTTCTTACGGCAGTCATGGAATATATATCCGTTTTATTTTTTGCCAAACTGATGCAGCTTGAATCAACTACCTTTCCCGTCATGAAATTCAATATATAATGTGCTTGAAAATGCAATTCCGTGTCATTTCTTACTGATTTATAGACTCTGTAATTGCCGGTGAAAAATGAAAAAATTAATCCGACAACAACAGAGGATATCCCCAATGACACCAAGAGCTCAAGCATGGTAAATCCCTTATTTTTCATTTCAATTATTCCAATTTTGAATCCTGATATAATTTCTTACATCATATGTGGTGGAAACTTCATCATAATCGGGCACACAAATAACAAAGTCTGCTCCTGAAATCTTATAAACATTATTTTCATGCATATAGGAGGATTTGAGTATTAACCTTAATTCATTATCGATAAAAAGTAAATTTTCATTCCAAATTTTTATGGAAGGATTTATCTCGGTTTCAATTCTGTTATAAATGTTTGCTCTTAAATGAGTCATATAATTCTCCCTATAAATGTTTTCAGCCTCAACCAGGTCTGAGGGATTAATAGCTAAATAGTCATCCGCCACCTGTAAGGCCGCCTCGATTGATTCATCCATTAAATCACATGTCCTCACATAGGCCTCATTAATTCCTGTTTCAGAGACATAGAAGGATTCCTTTGAATCAATGTTAAACTTTTTAATTTCATACTGTTTGGCCGCAGTATTTAAAACGGATAATCCCATTACAATTACCAATGCAATTACAATAACCATAAGAATTAAAACAGAACCCTTGTTATTCATACCAACCTCAATTATTATGTCATCCTGAGTGTCCAACGGGGACGGTTCTCGGTGGACATTTTTTGATAACAGCACTCATTTGATTGCACTATAATGTCCATTTGTCTTTCTTACTGCAGTGATAAATCTCAAAAGTAATGCTTAAGAAATGTTTGCTCAAAATTTCAATTAATG
>DCDC01000023.1 GCA_002316225.1 Firmicutes bacterium UBA1065
AGGCGCTCAAATTTCTCTTTTCTTATTTTATCAGGAACTCATTTACCTTGTCCTTTGTGCTTATGCTGTGAATTTGCATTTTGTTTTCTGAGAAGGTATACAAATAATCCCCTATATAGATTATCCTCTTGATATTATCCCCATAAGACTCAAGTTCTGAATCCTTGTGGGTGATTGTAGTCCTTAACCTGATGCTGTCAAAGCTTACATCGTATACATATGCCCCGTTAAAATCACTCTTGTAATTTTCTGCAGTCCTGCTTATCGGAAATGCCATTAAACCCTTATCCAAAGAGAACATCAAAGCCTTGTGATTGTATAACAGCTCCGAATAGGTTCCCGACTTGCCTATTACTTCCGTGAAAGTTTCTTTGGGTTTATTGACGTTTGAAACATCAAACATGGAAATTTTCAAGCCCCCTGTAACTGTTCCTCCCCACTGGCTCTCTTCCGTGTCATAGCCGAAACCTAAGATATGGTCTTCATCAACCATATGAAGATATGTGCTGTAGCCGGGGATTTTCAGCATTCCCTTAAGCTCCGGAGCCCTGGGATTGGATGTATCGATTACAAACAAGGGGTCAACCTGCCTGAAGGTAACCATGTAAACCCTGTCTCCTGCAAAGCGGGTGCTGTAAATTCTTTCCCCTTGGGCTAAGCCTTCTAATTTCCCTAAGGGCTTTAAGTTTTCATCCAGAATATATACATTATTTTTGGAAGTATCTCTCCACATATCCCCGGTGGTAGTTGCTATCCTGAAGGTATTGTCATGCTCATCCATTGAAAATTGATTTATGATGGTTCCGGGAACCTGGCCCTGGACAGCCTTTCCTATTTTGCCGTCATTAAGTTCAAACTTGTATATTACCGTACTCGTCACATATTCTGGACTGAATTCTTCCGACTGCCTGATAGTGTAGTCGTATGAATAGTCGGTTACAGCAGCATACAGGTTTTTCTTTGAAACATAAATAGTATCCGTACCGCCTAAGAACACATCCACATCCGGTTTAGATGATTTGTCTGCTAAGTCGATTCCTATGATGTACATGTATCTTGTGTCTATATAATTTGGAAAATACTTGATTTCATCATACCCGAATTCATTTCTCTCGTTCTTCAAAACATCGGTATAATAGGGAAGGGGTATGTCAATTTCAGATTTTTCATAGTACCTGTAGCCTAAGTTCAGGTACCTGTTGTTAATTAAATAGAAACTGTCATCAATTACCCTTCCGGATAAGTAGTTGCCGTCAAAAAGATATTCTCTCTCAAGGAGGGGTTTTTCAATGTTTTGAATATCATATATCAAAACATTGGTCCTGTCTTCATAATACCTGGGAGGCATTATGGCGGGATCAACCAGTTCAGCCTCTAGGCTTGCAGGCTTATCCATAATGTAGAAATAGCTGTTCTGACCGATTACGATCAGTTTTTTCCCTGATATAAATATTTCGCTTATATAGGTATTTTCAGGGATGGGAATCGTGGTAACAATTTTCGGGGCCTTGGGATTTGAATCAATTATCTTTAATCCCTTGTTTGTGTTGATGTATATGTATCTCCCGTCATTCTTGATTATATCCCCTTCCTGGACCCCTTCAACCTGGACATTGGTATCTGATTTGTCCATGCCGGTTCCTGGACCGGAATCTGCCCGGGGAGCTTGAGCGGCAGGGGCTTCGGCTTCAACCACATCTCCGGCAAGAGTATTTCTTCCCATCCAGATATAATTATAAAGCTTTGAATTATACTCCAATAAAGCTATTAAGTTTTCCCTGGTTCCTACAACAGAAATCCCTTTCTCTGCAGGAAAAGTCTTATTCTTGGTTATGTATACCGAGTTTGTAGCTTGGTCCCACCTTACCGTGTGTCCCAGGTTTTCGGCAACAAATCTAAGAGGGGCAAAGGTCCTGCTGTTAATCATCCTTGTGGGCACATCAATGTCCTTGATTATGCCGTTAACCATAACCTTGTTCTTGCCCAAAATCATTTCAATCTCATTATTTTCGTCCTTGATGACCACTTCCAGAAGGTTTTTGTTCCAGTCAACCTTGGCTCCCAACTTTTCAAAAACCCCCCTTAAGGGTATCAGGGTCCTTCCTTGCTCTATGAAAGGAGGAACATCAAAATCAACTATCTCATTATCCACATAAACTTTAATTGTATCCTGGGCAAAAGCTGTAACAGTAAAAATTAAAATAAGTATCAGGCTTAATAAAATAATCTTATATATTTTCTTCATTCATCATCACCTCTCTTATCCTTAGACGTATTTTAATAAGATCTTGTTCCTAATTATACCATGTTATTTTATTAATAAACATCCATAAAAAAGATGGCTTCTTCCGCCATCTCCTTCAATGGATTCCTCCTTCATTTGCCTTGCTCTTAAAGGTGCTGCAGCATGTTTCTTCAGGAACACTTGCATTCTTGCCGTTGACTATTATGTCATCCGCCTGGCACCGCTCAGATTCATTATAAACACATTTTACGGCTGCGCACAGGATATCCGTATTGCCCCTGGGTTCATCAACTGAACTCCTTAAGCCCGGCTTTTGCTCAATAAAAGTATGACAGGAGGTGGAACGGCTTTCATCCGCGTTTCTTCCGTTAACGGTTAAGGACGAGGCCGTACACCCTAATTTTTTATTGAAATAACAATTTGTTACCGTGCATTTAATCTCTGCCATGGTATCTCCTTTCATCTATGGGTTTTTATTAGTTTATCCCAAAGATGTTTAATTATGCCTATTTCCTGTAATAAGCCAGGAGTAAATCCACCATCCTTCCATAGCTTCTTACCCCGTCATCCTGATCGTTAGCCTTTAAATAAAGGTCATTTACCTTGTCGGCTGCGTCTGCCAGCCCGGTATCAAACTTTTTCCAGTAATTTCTTGAAAATTCAATATCCTTTTTTACATCCCCGGAATATAAACCATAGAGTCTCACAAACTCATTATAATCTGTTGAATAAAGGGCATTCATTGAATATACCAGGGCTGTCATGGTACCGCTGTAACAGAAATCATCGTATCCGGATTTGATACTTGCAAGGTAAGCTATAAAATTTGCTTCATCCTCCCTCATGAATCCCCTCAAATGAACTAATTCATGAAGCATCACAGAAGGAACCTGATAGGGTGGTATATGAACATTCACATTTGCTTCAAAGGTAAAGGGGAAAAAGAAGCCGGTTATATTCAGGTATGACATAAGCTTTGACCGGCTGACAGGTTTGGGAAGGGAGAAATTACCCCTTAATACCTCATATTCCCGGCTCAGCTTATCCATGGAATACCAGGCCCTCCTTGCAGTATCGTAAATACTGTCGTCCAAGAGCCTTGCGGTACCTTCACGGGTATTTAGCCTGGCCCTGTATTCATTTGCATCCTCAATGAGGAGTTCGCAAAGGGCAACCAATTCCTGTTTTGAAGATTCTTTGACCTCCAGGCCTGAGTAGCGGGTAAATTCATACCTGTAATAATTTATTCCGCAAAATATCACAAACAAAAAATATACGACCGATACAAAGGAAAGAAGCATATAGGCATATTTTTTTACATGGGTCCATGATTTGTATTTAATGCTTTTTACTGCAGCCAGCCCGGTCAGTATTATTATTGCAGGTATCAAAATCATTATGATATATTCCGCTGCCGAGAACCTGATTTTCAATGATAAAGCTCCCACCGTATTAACAAAAAAAGGATAAATATTAAGAGCATAATACTCTGCATAATCGGCATTGTTTTTTACCGTAAATATTATGAGAAATGAAATGGGAATCAGCAAAAGAATCAGCCATCTTTTCTTCATTTTCTACCCCTTAAAAAAATATATAAAGATTATACCACAGATTAAAGCTGATTTCACTCATATAAAAACCCGAGGGTTCTCGGGTTTAAACTACTTCATATCCTGCATCCGTCACGGCTTTTGTCAAAACATGGTCCGGGACTTCCTTGTTCAGGGTTACCTGGGCAGTTTTTTCTTCCAGTGAAACTACTGCGTCTTCTACCCCATCAACGGCCTTAAGGGCTTTCTCAACAGCAGCCTTGCAATGACCGCAGCTCATTCCTTCAACTTTCAATATTTTTTTCATTTCATATCCTCCTTTTTCTATTATATTATCTTTATCTCTCGTTTTGTTGGCCTTATATTCTTCCACCTGTCTTTTGGGCCTGAAGAACTTCAGTCTCAAGGCGTTGGATACAACTGAAACTGAGCTTAAACTCATGGCAGCTCCCGCAAACATAGGATTAAGCTTCCATCCTAAGATACCGTAAAAGGCTCCCGCTGCCAGGGGTATACCTATTGTATTATAAATAAAAGCCCAGAACAAATTTTGTTTTATATTTTTTATGGTAGCCTTGCTTAATTGAACTGCCGTTACGGCATCCATCAAATCGCTTCTTACCAGCACAATGTCAGCCGATTCTATGGCAACATCGGTTCCGGCCCCTATGGCTATACCCACATCGGCCCTGGCAAGGGCAGGTGCATCATTTATGCCGTCTCCGATCATGGCAACCTTTTTGCCTTGCTCCTGGATTTTCCTGATTTCTTTTTCCTTGTCCTGGGGCAGTACTTCAGCAAGGGTCCGGCTGATACCCAGCTGCTTCCTTATTGCTTCGGCAGTTTTCTTGTTGTCTCCCGTAAGCATTACAACCTCGATGCCCATGGCTTCAAATTCCTCAATGGCTGCCCGGCTGGTGGGTTTAACCACATCTGCCACTGCTATTATGCCTAGTACCTCCTTTTCATCTGCAAAATACAAGGGGGTTTTTCCTTCATCCGCAAATTTTGCGGCTGTCTCTTCAAAATTCTTGATATCAATATTTTGCTCTTCAACTAAACGCAAGTTGCCCAGATAATATTTTTTACCTTTGATATCAGACATCAAGCCTTGACCGGGTATAGCTTCGAAGTTTTCTGCATCATAGAGGTCCAAATTTTGCTTCCTTGCTTCCTCAACAATAGCATCGGCCAGGGGATGTTCTGAGCCTTTTTCTGCTGACGCTGCAATTCTTAGCATTTCCAATTCATCGATTTCATGAGCCACAAGGTCCGTAACCTTAGGCTTACCCTCGGTAATGGTACCTGTTTTATCCATTACCACAGTTCCCACATGGTGGGCTATTTCCAACGCTTCGGCAGATTTGATAAGAATTCCGTTTTCGGCCCCCTTGCCGGTACCGACCATTATGGCTGTAGGAGTTGCAAGTCCCAGGGCACAGGGGCAAGAAATTACAAGGACCGCAATTCCTATGGAAAGGGCGAATTCAAAATCAGCCCCTAGTATAAGCCATACTATGGTTGCAGCCACAGCTATTATAATTACAACCGGCACGAAGATGCCGCTTATTTTGTCAGCCAACTTTGAAATGGGTGCCTTTGAAGAGCTGGCTTCTTCAACTAATTTTATTATTTGAGCCAAGGTAGTGTCATCTCCCACCCTTTCAGCCCGGAATTTAAAGAAGCCGGATTTATTGATGCTTGCTCCCACAACCTTGTCTCCAACCTTCTTTTCAACCGGCATGCTCTCACCTGTAAGCATGGATTCATCCACTGAAGAAGACCCGAATACAATCGTGCCGTCAACTGGAATTGATTGCCCCGGCTTAACGATTACAATATCTCCTTTTACAACTTCTTCAACGGGAATTTCTCTTTCGGTTCCGTCCCTTTCAACCAAGGCTGTCTTTGGGGATAAGTCCATGAGTTTTCTTATGGCATCCGAAGTTCTGCCCTTAGCCCTGGCCTCTAAGAATTTACCTAAGGTTATCAGGGCTAAAACAACGGCAGCGGATTCAAAATACAGGTCCATTGAAAACTGCATTACCATGTCCATATCCATGTGGCCCAGGCCGTAGCCTATTTTATAAATGGCATATACACCATAAGCGGCAGCTGCAGATGTACCTATGGCAATCAAGGAATCCATGTTGGGGGACCCCTTGAACAAGGTTTTGAATCCAACCTTATAGTACTTGTTGTTGACAAGAATTACTGGAAGGCAGAGTAAAAATTGGGTAAATGCAAAAATCAAGGCATTTTCTTCCCCGTGGAATATCTCCGGCAGGGGCCATTTAAGCATGTGGCCCATTGAAATATAAAACAGGGGGGCTGCAAAAATTAAGGATATAATGACCCTTTTTTTCATTTCCCTGATCTCTGACTTATCATCTTTTGCCTGGCTTTTAACTTCCTTTTTCTTATCTTGAACAGGGGAAGCTCCGTATCCAGTGTTTTCTACAACCTTTATAATTTCATCCACGCTTAATACAGACTCGTCATATTTTACAATCATGCTGTTAGTAAGCAAGTTTACGCTTGCTTCAATGACCCCATCGGTTTTGTTTATATTTTTTTCTATTCTTGCTGAGCATGCAGAGCAAGTCATGCCTGTTACTTCGAATTTTTGTGTCTTCATCAATGCCACTCCTTTTATTTGGAAACCTTGTTTATCAGTGAAATGATTTCATCGATTTTTTCATCTTCATTTCCTTGGCTAAAGGCTTCCTTTACGCACATATGCAAATGTGCCTTCAATATTTCATTGTTTGCTTTTTTCAGTATTGACTGGACTGCCATTATTTGGTTTGAAATATCCACACAATACCTGTCCTCATCAACCATCTTCATGATTCCTTCTATTTGTCCGGCCGCAGTCCTTAACAACCTGTTGATCAGTTCTTTATCTGCTTTCATTTTTTCACCTCTCACACTATACCCCAGGGGGGTGGGGTGTCTATTTTAATAATATACCGGTATCCTGCCAATGTCAAGAGAAAAAACACAAGGCTTGAATGTTTTTTTCCTGGTGTTATAATTGAATCAGCATTAATTTTTGTTTATTTACTGGCTTTTATACGAAAATATAATATAAGGGGATGCCGCTACTGCATGGATTGCGGACACGGAGTGGATATACCCGGGGTTTCTGCAATTTACAATGATTATAAAAGACCCCTTAATTTTATCGTAAATTTATGCAGGATACACAAAAGAAAAATTATAAAAATATCAAGCGAACATTTGCAGGACACGATTTAAT
>DCDC01000007.1 GCA_002316225.1 Firmicutes bacterium UBA1065
TGAGGGCTTTGCCCGAAGAATCTCATGGGATCCTTCGCTTCGCTCAGGATGACAGCCTAAACTATGATCTATATGTATTTGAATACTTTGATATATTAAGCAATATCCCCATAGAGCACAGCAAAAACATTATTGATGACCCTCCTGCGCTTATGAAGGGCAGGGCTCTTCCCGTTGGGGGCATTGAGGATGTTGCAACAGCCACGTGGATTAAAAACTGTACCAGGACTATCACCGTCAGGCCAAGGGCAGTCTGGCTGCCGAAAAAATCCGTGGTGTTCATGGAAATCCTTAAGCCTCTCCAGGCAAATATGACAAAGGCCAGCATCACTGCCACCCCCCCCATAAAACCCAGCTCTTCCCCGATTATTGAAAAGATAAAGTCATTATAAGCTTCCGGCAGATGGAAGAATTTTTGCCTGCTCTTACCAACCCCCATACCGAATAAGCCTCCGGTACCTAGGGCAAAAAGGGAATTTATTATCTGATAACCTTCATCCAAAGGATATTTGAAGGGATCAAAAAACACGATTATCCTTGATATTCGATAGGGCTGCATGGCTATCAGGCCGATGACTCCCCCCAGCATAAGGATAAATAGCAGTATTAGATGACTGATTCTTGCCCCTGCACAAAAGAACATGACCATGAGAGTTCCTCCCAATATGACCGCCGTGCTCAAATCATCCTGTACTGCTATCAAGCCGCAAAAAAGTATTATATATAATAAGGAAGGTATGAATCCTTTTGTAAAGGAAGGGAGGACATCCCTGTTTTTTGAAAAATAATCAGCCATATAAAGAACAGCGCCAATTTTTATTATTTCCGACGGCTGTAAGGATATGCCCCCGATTTCTATCCATCTCTGGGCTCCGTTTGATGCAATACCTATTGCAATGGTGAGGCCGGCTAAACCTATACATACCAAGAGTATAAGTTTGCTGAACTTTTTATATATTACATAGGGGAGATTGGTGAAAAAAATCATTCCAAGAAGACCTGCTCCCCCGGCAATGACCTGTTTCCTCAAAAAGTAAAAAGGGTCTCCTCCGTATTTATAGTATCCGTCGGGATAAGAGGCACTGTAAACCATCAAAAATCCAAACAACACCAATATGACTATCACAAAAACCAGGACCCAGTCAATCGACCTTGCTCTAGATTTTTTTGCCGTTTCTTCCATAATAATTTACCCTTTCCTTAAAATCTCTGCCTCTGACTTCATAATTAGGGTACATATCCCAGCTTGCACATGCCGGGGATAAGACAACATTGTCTCCTTCTTCTGCCAGTTCAAAGCTTTTTTTCACAGCCTCATCCATGGTTTTTACCATGTATATATTATTAAACCCGTATTTCAAGGCGCAATTCTTAATATCTTCCGCTGTCTTGCCAAGCAGGATCAAGGCCTTCACCTTATCATCGAAAGCTTTGATAAAATCGTCGTAGGATGACTTCTTGTCATAGCCTCCCGCAATCAGTATGATAGGTTTGTTGATTCCTTGTATGGCCTTTATGGAGGCATCAGGATTTGTTCCTTTAGAATCGTTGTAAAATTTAACCTTGTTATATTCACCGGCAAATTCAAGACGGTGCTCAACCCCTTTGAATTCCCTTAAAACCCCGGCAATTGTTTCAAGGTCTATTCCCAAAGCTAAAGCAGCCCCGGAGGCAGCCATGGCATTTTCTAAGTTGTGCTTTCCAGGAATGAATATTTCCTTAGTATTGATAATGAATTCTTTATTGCTGCCGTTTTTATAAAACATCCGGCCATTTTCCGCAAATATTCCGTCCTCCAATACTCTTTCGGAGCTGAAAAATATTTTTTTAGCCCTTATTTTATCGGAATAATTCCTGATTGCAGCATCTTCGTAGTTTAATACTGCATAATCATTTTCATCCTGGTTGATTACATTTTTAAACTTTGCTTCTATATAATTTTCCACCGTGTGATGGTAATCCAAATGGTCTGGGGTAATATTGGTTATGACGCTGATATGGGGTTTGTACTTTGATGTCCCCACCAGTTGAAAAGAGCTTACTTCAGCAATAAGAATGTCTTCTTCCTTTGCTTTCAAAGCGTCGTAATATATTCCAAAGCCTATGTTTCCCGTTACCTTGCAGGGCTTTTTACTTTCCTTCACTATTTGGCCAATGAGACTTGTAGTGGTGGTTTTGCCGTTAGTTCCCGTTACGGAAACGAATCTTGCCTCGGTAATCCTGTAGGCTGCCTCTAAATCGCTTATCACTTCTATATTATTTTCAAGAAGTTTTTCAATAATGGGAGCTTCGTATTTGATGCCGGGGCTTTTTATGGCATAATCCAAGTCTTCAATTTTAATATTATCGATTTCTTCGGCCCCAAAGAAGTATTCTGCTTCCAGGTCTTCCAATTTTTTTAACCTGTCCTTTAATTTTTCCCTGGGTGAATCATCGTAAGCATAAATTTTTGCCCCTGTTTCACTTAAACCTTTTATGCAGGCGATGCCCGAAACTCCTAATCCTACCACGAGTACATTCATTTTTTTCCTTCCTTAAAACGTCCATTATTATCTTATGTTCTTTATATTGAATAAATACCTACAAATGCCAATATCAAGGTAGCAATCCAAAAGACACCCACTACCTTGGTTTCCTTCCACCCGCACATTTCAAAATGGTGGTGCAGGGGTGCCATCTTGAAAACTCTCCTTCTTGTTCTCTTGTAATGGGAAACCTGGATGATGACCGAGAGGGCTTCAACAAAGTATATGCCTCCGATTATGGGTATGAATAAAACCGTGCCTGATAAGACGGCAACGGCTGAAACTATGCCCCCCAGGGCCAGGGACCCTATGTCTCCCATAAAGACTTTGGCAGGATTTGCGTTATGTTTTAAAAATCCCAGGCAGGTCCCGCTGGTTGCGGCGCTGATAAGGGCAATCCCTTCATACATTTGATTGGTATCCTTTAAGCTGTTAGCTATCAAGCTGAAAGCAGCCATGACTATCAGGGTTACCCCTGTGTTCAGGCCGTCCAGGCCGTCCGTCAAATTCACGGCATTTACCGTTCCTAAGGTGATAAATACAATGAAGGGTATGTATAAAACTCCCAAATCGATATGAATATTCACAAAGGGAATCATTAAGGTGGTTCCCATAGCGCTGTATCTTGACCCGTACCAGGCAAGCAATACCGAAAAAATCAGCTGGCCGATAATTTTTTGTGAGGGTTTCAAACCTTCATTCTGCCTCATTACAACCTTTAAGTAGTCATCTATGAAACCTACTGCTCCAAAACCCAGCATGAAGAATATTACAGCCATAATTTCTCTGGTAAAAAGTCTTCCGGTAACAATCGAAGTTATGATTGCCAGGATAATGATGATACCGCCCATGGTAGGGGTTCCCGCCTTGGATAAATGGGTTTGAGGTCCGTCCTCCCGGATACTTTGTCCTACTTTAAGGCGTTTTAATACCGGGATTACGACCGGTCCTAAGAATAGTGCAATTAAAAAGGATACTATTATTACTCTTATGATTTGTATGTTATCTTGCATAATAACTCCTGATTCATTTGTAATATCTGTTGTCATTCTGAGGGCTTTATACCTTAGTGTCATTCTGAACACAGTGAAGAATCTAAGATCCTTCGCTTCGCTCAGGATGACAATCAAGTGTCATTA
>DCDC01000069.1 GCA_002316225.1 Firmicutes bacterium UBA1065
CCATCCCGGCTGATTAAATCCAAAATCAGTTTTATGGTGGTTGTTTTTCCGGCTCCGTTTTCCCCTATAAAACCCATTATGCTGCCCTTGGGAAGGGCGATGTTGATATTGTCTAACATAAAATCCTTGTAGACCTTTGTTACATTTTCCAGTTTCAATGCGTATTCCATTTCATTCTCCTTCATATAGCAAAGTAATCATTTCAATCAATTCGTCCAGCTTCAAACCGCATTCCTTTGACAACTTAAGTATTTCCTGCATGTGGTTTTCTATCTCCTTAAGATGCTGTTCTTTTATCAATTCGATATTTTTGCCTGCCACAAAACTCCCTTTTCCGGTGAAGGAAACAATGAATCCTTCCCTTTCAAGTTCGTCGTAGGCCCGTTTTGTTGTAATTACGCTGATTCTCAGCTCCTTGGCAAGCAGCCGCATGGAAGGCAGGGCTTCCCCTTCTTTCAACTGACCTGAAATAATCATGGATTTTATTTGGGAAACTATTTGCTCGTAAATCGGTTGGCCGCTGGAATTACTAATTATTATATTCATCTTCATCACCATCTATAATGTATATATTCATTATATACAATATATTAACTTTGTCAACATGTTTTTTTAAAAAAATTATTGTATTGATTTTCATAGTTTTGATGATAAAATTGAACATATTAATATTTATCAGTAATACCTGTGTCTGCCTGACACTGGCAAAAAAAGAAGGAGTGTAAAACTATTATGACTTATAAACAACACATCGAGTATCTGCATGAACTTAAGCAAAAGATCATGCTGCACAGACATAGATTGACGGTTATCCTGACGCTGGTATTCCTGCTTGGAACACTGGCATCCGGCTGCGCTGCGGGAGAAACCAACGCGACAAGCCCGGACACACCAACCGGAGACACCATTGTGGTAACAATAACCGATCCGCCTGACGAGCTGGAGCCCATCGTTGTACCAACTATGCCTGATGTTATTCCCCCCTACCTGGGAGTTGATCCGGAGACCGGTCTGATAATGACCGGTACACCTGTATTGGTCGATTTCGACACCTACCGCCTCAAGGTGAGCGGTAAGGTGGACCAGGAGCTGAGCCTGACCTATGATGATTTGCGGCGCATGCCAAAACTGACTGCTACCCCGACATTGGAATGCGTGGGGTATTTCAAGGACGTTGCTACCTGGTCGGGTGCATCCCTCAAGACAATCCTCGAGATGGCAAAGGTACAGCCTGAGGGCACCAGGGTTGTCTTTAAGGGCGCTGACGGCTACCAAATCTCTATGATTCTGGAGAATGCCCTTGCCCCTGAAAACTTCCTTGCCTACGAATTGGAGGGCAAGACACTTCCGGTGCTGCAAGGATTTCCGCTTCGGGTAGTCATCCCCAGTTATGACGGGGCCGTATGGGTCAAGTGGCTGCTTGAGATAGTAGTGGAATAATTTGCTTGCCTTCAGGGCAATAGGAGCACTAATTTTTGAGAGGGTAATTAAATGAAAGACTTGGAGAAAAAATTCGAAGAACAAAAAAAACCGACTTCAAAATCTTACGTTGATGTGAATTCTAAAATCATTGACAAATGGATTGAGGAGGGTTGGGAATGGGGACAGCCCATAAGCCACGAAGTATTTGAAAGGGCCAAAAACGGTGATTGGTTTGTTTTGCTGACACCCACAAAACCTGTACCCAGGGAATGGTTTTGTTACTTTAAGGACGCCCAAATCCTGGGACTTGCTTGCGGAGGTGGCCAGCAGATGCCGATTTTCGCTGCCTTGGGTGCAAAATGTACCGTCCTGGATTATTCGGAAAAACAACTCGCAAGCGAAATAGAGGTTGCCGAAAGAGAAAATTACGAGATAAAAACCATAAGGGCGGACATGTCAAAATCCTTACCCTTTGAGGATGAATCCTTTGATTTGATTTTTCATCCCGTGTCTAATTGCTATATCGAGGATGTGCTTCCTGTATGGAAGGAATGCTACAGGGTTTTGAAAAAGGGGGGTATATTATTGGCAGGTTTGGATAACGGAATTAATTATATATTCGATGATGATGAAACAAAAGTTGTAAGGGGCCTTCCCTTTAATCCATTGAAAGACGAAGAGCTTTACCGGCTTTCCATGGAGAAGGACTGGGGTCTTCAGTTTTCTCATTCCATCGAGGAGCAAATAGGCGGGCAGTTGAAAGCAGGTTTTGTTTTAGTGGATATCTATGAAGATACCAACGGTTACGGAAGGCTTCATGAACTGAAAGTACCTACCTTTTATGCAACAAATGCGATTAAAAAATAAGGTCACAAAAAGCCGTCCCAAATTTATAAGGGGCGGTTTTTTAGTGATCTATTCCGTCTCTGGATGTTACTCCCTTACTGTAATAATGCTTTACTTCAACCATTTGGGTTACCAGGTCAGCCATTTCAATGAGCTCCCCGGGTGCATACCTGCCAGTGAGAACAACTTCAACATTTTGTTTTTTATTCTTTAAAGCATTGATTACATCGGAAACACTTAAGAGCTTAAAATAAAGGGCTATGTTAATTTCATCAAGAATTATAAGGTCGTATTCTCCCTTTGACATAAGAAGGCTGCATTCGTCCAGGCCTTTTCTTGCCGCTTCTTTATCTTCTTCCTCAGGGTTTTCTATTATAAAACAGCCTCTGCCGAACTGCTTTATGACAATATTACTTATATAATTTTCTATCTTGGTTTCATTGTAGCGCATGTTTTTCACAAACTGCCCGATGAATACCTTTTTGCCCGCCAAGGCTGCTCGAATGGCTAAACCGAAGGCAGCGGTCGTTTTTCCTTTCCCGTTTCCCGTGTAGATATGGATATATCCTTTCTCCATTCCTTCCCCCTTATTTAATCTTTATTGGTCTTCCCTTGAAAGCAGTGGTAATGTATACGCCCGTAAAGACAAAAATTCCTCCAATTATTTGCACCCATGTTATTTCACGCCCCATGGCCCAGCTTATAAGGGCGGTGAAAACGGGGTTTAAGTTCAAAAATATCCCTGTTTTGGCAGCCCCGATTTCCCTGACTCCTATGTTCCATAAAACGAAGGACAGCATGGACGGGAAAATGGCTATATATATAACGGCTACCAAGGCAAAGGTGCTCATATTTAAATAAGAAACACCGGTATTCATGGCAAAGGGAAACAAGAATAAAGCCGAAACAAGTCCGGATACTCCCGTAGAAGTAATGGGAGGTACACTCGTCAGTTTCTTCCCTATCATTGAATATAGGGTCCAACAAATCACAGCAGCAATTATCAACAAGTCTCCCTTGTTATAGTCAGTGGTTAAGGTCTGAAGTATATGGCCCTTTGTTAAAACGATCAATACGCCTAAGAATGAAATAATGATTCCAAAGATATGGTACTTAGTAACTTTCTCCTTTAAATAAATAGCCGATACCAAGGCCATTAAGCCCGGATTAAAGGAATTGACCAAGGCTGCATTAAGGGGTGATGTGTAAGAAAGAGCATAATAGAGCAGCATATTATAGCCTGTTACCCCAAATACAGCTAAGCCCAAAATTTTGGGCCATTGTCTTATAACTTCTTTCCAATCGGGTTTTTCTAATTTGTGGCTTAAGACCAGGAGAATGATGGATGCAATCAACCACCTTAAGAAAACAAGCCCAACCGGGGTCAGCTCCATGACAACCAAAGAGCCGAATATATAATTGCCTGACCAAAATAAGACACATAATATTAAAAGAATCCAAACCTGATATTTCTTCAATTTAATCTCTCCATATAACTTTTTTCTTTAGTATTTCTACATTATTCTATATTAACAACCAATCAAATGCAATATTTTGAAACCCCAAAATGTCATCCTGAGTGCATACCAAGGATCTCATAGAAAACATGGGATTCTTCAGGCTTCGCCTTCTGAATGACAAATGTTTTTATTTTTGCATTAAAAAAGCGGTTCTATATGAAGTAAAAACCGTCTCAGGAAAATGCCAGCAACAAGAACCGACCCAAGATTATTTTTCGCGGTATTTAAAAAATATTATCAGTTGTGTCACCGTAGGTATGTTAGCAATTATGAAAACACAAAAGAGTATCAGGTATGATGATGTCATGTTTCTGGTATAAATAACCAAAAAAATCGAAACAACAAAGGATAGTATTGCAACCATCAAACCAAAAAACTTTGTTTTCTGTTTTGCAACGTATATCAAAACTAAGCATAATAAGGCTATTATAGATAACCATATCCATGTTGTGGTCGTCATTTCTTTTCAGTCCTTTTTTTAATCATGCTATTCCGGTTCATTTTCCGGTTTCAGCAGTTCTTTTGCAAGTTCAACCATGTCTGAAGGCACGTAAATGTCGATTCCGAACATGTTTGCACCTGTGTATATTTCCATAAGTTCCCCGGTCCCTTTTGATTTTTTCAACACAGGTATACCGTAGGATTTTAGTTTTGAAATAATTATTTCGGCTTCAATGGTGTTAAGATTGGAAACCAATAATTTCTCATGGGACATGATTTACCCCGCCTTTCCAAAGGGCATTAACATTTTCATCAATCAGTATATCAAATAAAATCTTGACTGGCAACAGGAATTTGGTCTTAAAAAATGCCCGGTATGTACTTAGCTATCTGTATGCCTATGACAAAGGATGCTGCATTGGCAAGGAAAGCATACAATACGGCATAAGCCCTCCTGCCTAATCTGCCGTTAGAGTCTTTAGTCAGGAGGTTGGCATACACGCCGGCTTCAATAATAAACACGATGATTTCCGCCAGGAAATAGGATAATAGAAAAGCCAGCCCTCCATAATAGTAGTTTACCGTATTAAGGATAATATTAAGTATTGTTTGGGTTGCAACATTGGTTATAAAAATAATTCTAAGATGTTTCTTTGCACTGTAGGCAAACAGCAGGGCAACCAAAACTTCAATTGCGATGGTTGCAATTATCCTTAAGATTAAGGAAAGAATTTCTTTAGAAAAATTATAATTTTTTACTGCCACGATTCCTTCAAAGGTAGACGAGGTTTCAAGTTCTATATTGCTTGCATCAACCTTGTAGTAGGAGGCAAAGGCATACCTTTCATATATGCCGCTGACTGCAAAACTGTCGGTCTCAGGAAAATAAATTAATATTTTGAATTTCTGAGGAGGATAATAGGTCCATCGAAATTCCGAGGTTTCGGTACAGTCTTTAAAGAACTGGAGGAAGTAGTATCCGTCCTTATCCCGGTAATCAACGAATTTTTTCCAGATTTCGTAACCTTCCTGGGCTTCCGAATACCTTTCGTCTCCCTTGAACTTTCCCACTGCGCTGTAGGGACCCGTTGATGATGTTTCGGACAGCAAGGTCACATGGTAGGTTTTACCTTCGAGACCTTCAAAACTTATTATGACTGAAGGTTTTGGTCCTATATCCCCATAGGCAATAGAGGGCACGAGAATAAATATTGTTATAACCAACAGCATTATTAATATCTTCTTTTTCATATATGCTCCTTCACCTGCATTATTGTGGTTCCCTGCCTGACAGAAAATCATTATTTATCATCCTGAGCGAAGCGAAGAATCTCAAGAGATCCTTCGGGCTAAAGCCCTCAGGATGACACTATGGGATATTCATAGCAATGACATTTACTAAAATTTATAGCATGACACGATTGTCATCCTGAGCGAAGCGAAGGATCTTATGAGATTCTTCGGGCTTAAGCCCTCAGAATGACAATTAAAAAAGCTTTATTCCAATATAAAATTTTTGAACTCGTCAACAGAGGAAAAATAATAGTCCGAGTTACTTCTCATATAGTTTTCTATTTGGGGAAGAACATGGGACCAGCCTGCCGCTGCAAAGTCCACACCACAGCTTCTTGCCATGACAAGTCCCGGCTTTGAATCGTCTACTACCAGCATCTCTTTACTGCTTAAATCATATGCTTTCTTAATCTCAGCAATAGCATAAGGATTAGGTTTTCTCTTATCCTCATCAAGCTCCCAGCCAAAAATCAAATCAGGCTCAAAGCCGCAATGGAGGGTATAGTCCCTTATTATTTGGGAGCTTTCCGAATGGGATACAACACATATTATTCCCCCCGACTTTTTATATTCCTTGATTATTTCGGGAAAGCCGGGATAAAAGTCAGGAGCGTTTTCGCTGACGTAAGCCTTCCATATCTTATATTGTATTTCCTGCTCTTTGTCGTCAAATTTCAGTATATCCCTGCACAAACCAACAAATCCGGGAGAAAAGCAGTAATTAACAAAATCATTAAGACTTAACTCCATTCCCGGTCTTAATGACTTCAAAGCCTTGACAAAAGAAGGATAATGGATGTCCGGCGTGCTTTTTACAGCCGTATCATCGTGATCCAATACCAAGCATTTATATTTCATAATTCCTCCATGAAATTCATGGCTTAACGCTTATTAATGCCATAGCTGCGTCCTAAGTGGGGCATTCGGTATAAAACTCCCCTGCGCCAATGAGGTGTTTCCTGGCCGTGTTCAGCTTTTCATAAAGTTCAGATTTTGAACAATTTGTTATAATTTCCAAGTCCCCAATATTATATCCCATTATATCCTTCCATACAAGGGCTGTCCTGCTTAAGGGTTCCAAGGCCATCAGCTGATTTTGTATCGGCGAATGGTTATGGGTCGAAAGGCCTGTATATTTATCAGGCTCTGTCAGAAATATTGAAAACACTTCCCTTGCAGTCTCATGTAAAATGCTTGTATCTATAATATCCTTAATGGCATCTGCCTTTCTTTTAATAGCAAGAGAAGCCACGTCCCCTGCCGAAGTTTCGTCTCCGGTAAGTCTGAAGGCAATCGTATATACCTTTTTAATATATTCCTGTAAATCCATGGCACTCTCCTAACTAAACATATTCGTATACATGGCAATTGTACCATAAATCCTTGTCTTTTTTTTGACCATGTAATAATTAATGGGGCTTTATGTAAAAACTTAAACTTTTGAAAAAGAAAGATATAAGACATGCAATAATCAGTTGTACATCAAAACATCCACGTAAAAAACCCGGTCATCATGGCGGATGTTCATAATTCCCTTGTACTTTTCAATGGCTTTTTCTACGCTGCTTATGCCCAGACCATGGTTTATATCGGCCTTGGTGGTGGATAGTTTATTGCTGGCATATTTGAGCTTGCCGTCATATGAATTGAAAATGCTTATATAGAGAACATTCCTGTCCAATTCGACGGATATGTTTATAAATTTGTCTTGTGCCTTTGCTGCTCCTTCAATTGCATTGTCCAGCAAATTTCCTATAACTATGCTTAAGTCAAAAGAGCTGATATTCAGTTTATCCGGAATTGCCAGGTAAACTTCTGATTTTATGTTTTGTTTTTCTGCCAGATCCAGCTTATAGTTTATAATGCTGTCTATTTCTGCATTTCCTGATTTTGCATATTCTTTTGAATATGATATGAACTTGAATATATTGTCCAAATATTTTGAGGCACCTTCGCAATCGTGACTGTCAATGTAATACTTCAACGATAGAGCGTGATTTATTAAATCGTGCCTGAAGGTTTTGAGGTTTTCCTTGGAGTTGTTTATGATTTCAAGCTGTTTTAAATATGCTTCATTTTGCTGCTTGAGAAGGGTTTTCTCGATTTTTTCCTCATATGATTTCATCATCTCGTCATAAAAGTAAAAGACCAGGACATTCATAACAAATAAAAGTACGATGCTGATAATGGTCTCCTTCACATTGTATTCATTGTTATTGAAAACCATAATAAGAACTAATATCAAGGTGCAGGCCGGTATTGTGAATATGGACAGCCAATGGATGTTGGACACCTTGATGTTATTGCTTATCATTTTAAAATTAGATAAAAAGAGCATAAATATATAGGAAATGATTTTTATGCTTATGAGGCCTGTAATAAGGGCCGCATCATGGCCTGAAGCCATTGTTATGCCGAAACTGAAAAGGATAAGCATGACAAGAACTTCAATAATCATTAAAATCATATAAATTGACACAACAGCTATGAGCCTGTTTTTTGTCGTTGACTGATAATTACAGGTAAGCAGGAAAAACATTATCAGGTTTGAAGTAATAGTGATGGCGGGCTTATCAAAGGCCAGGTACAAGAAGCTGTTTAAGAAAAAATATAAGGCAAAAGACAGGAATTCCTGTCTTTTGTCAACTTCTTTCCTGTCGAAAAATATACACATGTACCTGTATAGAGTATAGGTTGCAAAAACATTTGATATCAGGTAAACAGCAATATAACTATCTGACATGGTGCATCCTCTGCTTTTTTTGCAGCAGTTTTTCACGAACTGCCTTTCTGTTGTTTTGGCTGATTGCCAGTATTTCACTATTGGACATTTTTACATATTCATATGTATATTCAGTGACATGGTTGTAGTTGATAAGATATGACTTGTGTATTGAAAAAAAGTCGCTGTTGTTAAGCTTTTCTTCAACTTCCGACAGTTTTCCGTAATGTTCTTTCACTTGTCCATCCTTCAAAACAATTCTTACCTTTCTGCCGCTACTTTCAAAATATAGTATATCGCTTATCAATACATTGAAATTTACGTTTCCGGCTTTATACAGGTAATATTGGTTGCCGGTGTTCATAAGTTTCTTTGCCCTTTTGACAACCGCCTCAATTTTTTTCATATTTAAGGGCTTTATAAGGAAATTTAACGGCCTTATTTCGAACAATTCCATGGCATAGGAATCCTTTGCGGATATGTATACGATTTGTGTCAATTCGTCATTTAATTCCTCTCGAATTTTCCTGCCTATTTCCACACCGTTGATTTCATATAACTCTATATCCAGGAAAATCAGGTCAAATCGGTTTCCTCCACTTATGAAATCATAAAGGTCTTCCCCGGTGTAAAAAACCGATATATCAAAGCTTTCATCCCAATTTTCGCTTATTTCATTCAGTATGCTTTTTAATTCAGAGCACACTTGCTTTTCATCATCACAAATTGCTATTCTTAACATACTTTTCACCCTATTTTCTGGTCATTGAATTACTCTTGTCAGCTTGTGCAAATTTTTCACTGTGAACGAATTACGCTTTGTCATCCTGAGCAAAGCGAAGAATCTCAAGAGATCCTTCGGGCTAA
>DCDC01000179.1 GCA_002316225.1 Firmicutes bacterium UBA1065
CTTTTTGAGCCGATAGATACTTAGGGCTAAAGCCCTCAGGATGACACTATATGGTGTTCATAGCAATGACACTTGACGCTTCCATAAAAGCGCGAAAAACTGAAAATTTTGTTGAATTTTGAATGTACATATAATATAATTATTAAAAAATCAAAGGTGTGAGGTTATTATGGAAAAACCGGTAGAAAAAAAGTTGTCATCCTCTGAATTATCTTTTTTCTGCACACAGATTGCAATGATGCTCAAGTCCGGAATGCTTATCAAAGACGGCATTGACTGGATGTATGATGATATTGAAGAAGGCAATGTAAAAAACGCTCTATATTACATAAAAAGCAAGTTGTCCGAAAAGGTTCCCCTTCATGAGGCCATGAAAAGCTCCGGTTATTTTCCTTCATATATAGTGAATATGACCCAGATCGGGAATGCAACCGGCAAGCTTGAAGATGTTATGAGCTCCTTGTCCTTATATTATGAAAGGGAAAACTACCTGAAAGGAAAGCTCCGAAATTCTGTTTTTTACCCTGCCATGCTTTTTGTTATGATGTCTTTTGTTATTATCTTATTGGTGACCAAAATCTTCCCCATTTTCGAAGGAATGCTGGAAGAGCTTGGTGCTTCTGCAACTGATTCGTCTGTTGCGGTATCCTTCTCAAGAGGCATAATGGCCGGAAGGATAGCCATGGTTTCGGTCCTGGCTATAATGGCGGTTTTTGCTGTTCTATATGTTTTAAATAAAAGCGAAAAGGGTAAAAAGACCATCAATAAGTTTTTAAGCTCTTTTTCCATAACCAAAAAAATTATGGAAAAAGTTACGGCATACAGGTTTGCATCGGCCATGTCCCTGCTGTTAAGCAGCGGCATGAATGTGGATTCTTCCATTGATATGCTTTTGGACATAGTGGAAGATCCGATTCTTAAGGAAAAAATCCTATCCTGCAGGGACTCGATGAAAGCGGGAGTCAGTTTCCTGGATTCGGTCAATAAGTTGGCTCTTTTCAACGGCATGCACATGCAGATGCTCAAAATGGGACAGAGGGTCGGCGAAATGGATCTTATCATGAACAAGCTTGCCAATATTTACGAAGATGAATCAGAGCAAGCCATCAACAACACGGTTTCCTTGGTTGAACCTGTCTTAGTGGGTGTTTTATCCGTTATAATCGGTCTCATACTGATTTCGGTAATGCTCCCCCTGATGAACATAATGTCCTCAATCGGGTAGATGAAAGGAATGATAGGGTGAAAAGGGATTTTAAGATTATTTCCGTCCTTATTGTAATACTGCTTATTGTGTATATGTACATCGCCGTTGATAATGCTCATAAAAGGAGCGACAAGGAAGGCTATAAAATTTTATCGGACGCGATTATAAGGAGTGCCGTTCAGTGCTATGCCATTGAAGGTTTTTATCCTCCAAACATAGAATACCTGGAAAACAACTACGGTTTGCTGGTGGACCACGATAAATATTTTGTAAGCTACAGTGTCTTTGCCTCCAACATAGTTCCGGAGGTGGAGGTGTTCCTTAAAAATGCCCGGTAACAGGAAGGAAGAAATATGGAAAAGCAGAACCAGTTTCCTTTTATATTAATAATGCTTCTCTACCTTATTATTGTCATATTGTCTGTTTTGATAATCTTTTTGGGTAAAAACATATATGATAATATCAATGAAGAGAGAAATACCAATTATAATCTGCGGGTTTCCCTGTCCTACATAGCTAACAAGATAAGGCAGTCCGACAAAAGCGGGTCTGTTGAAATAAAACAGGTAAACGGAGAAAATGCCCTTGTTTTGAATGAAGAGTACGACGATGAACAATACCAAACCTGGATATACTTTTACGAGGGCGGAATATATGAAATGTTTACCGATTCCGAAAACACCTTTGATTTGTCGGACGGGATGAAGTTGGTGGATGCGGATGTTTTTAACATTGAAAAAGTCAGGGACGATTTGTATAGATTTTATGCAGCAAGCAATGAAAAAAGTTCGGAGCTTTATTTATCCATCTATTCAAAGGTGGTGACTCCATGAACAAGATATCGCTCAATTCAAAGGTTTCACTGCTTGAAATCATCTTTTCGGTCATAATATTTGCCGCAGCCGGAATCATTATGCTCAACTGTTTCGGCATTGCAAGGTTTACCCAGATAAGGGCCAACGACAAGGCGGCAGCCGGGGCTATCATCCAATCGGATATTGAAATTATCAAGTCATTGAAAAACCCAACCGAAATGCATGAATTCTTAGATGATTCCTATGATGATAAAAGCTCAGACAACCCCATCACATATACCAAGTATTTCGATGAAAAGTGGGTCCAAGGAAGGGGTAAGGACTATACCGTAACCATTTCAGTGGAAGAGGAAAATATAAATTTCGGGGTTTTGGTAAGCATAAGTATTTCCGCAAAAAAGACCAAACCCTATCCTTTTATCAAAAAAGGCGGACAGGATGTATATTTGGTGGAAAGCAAGAAGTTTTTCCCCTTAACCGGAGGTGCCTATGAATAGAAGGACCAATGTTTCGGTAGGAATGGGCGGAACCCTTGTGGTAATAGTGTTCGTAGTTTTGTGTCTCATGATTTTTGCTGCCTTGTCATTTACAACAGCTTATTCGGATTTGAAGCTTTCCAATAAAGCTCAGGAAATCACTGCGGATTATTACTATATTCACGGCAAAGCGGAAGAAAAATTGGCGGAAATAAGCGAAGTCTTGCATGGCCTTGACGCAGTCGGGGATAAAACAGCCATATTCAGAAAATTGTCTCATATAGACGGTGTCCAGGTAGATGAAGAGAATTCAAAGGTAAGCTATGAATCAACCGGCCAAAAGAACCAAAAAATTAGCGTAACTTTAAATATAGTATATGAAGACAGGGTTTACTATGAAATTGAAAGCTGGAATTTATCAAATATAGAACTGCCTGTTTATGAAGACCAAATAATTGAATTGTGGGAAGGAATAGAATGATGGAAATAATGGATGTTTTTAAAAGGGCTATAGAAAAAAAAGCTTCAGATATTTTTATAATCGCAGGCAGACCCGTAAGCTTTAAGATTTTAGGGGATATTGTAACCTTTGAAGATGAAATCCTCACTGCTGACGATACATACAAAATTATAAAGGATATATTCAGGATTGCTGATGAAAAGGATTTGAGCATCCTGGAAACAAAAGGAGATGTGGATTTTTCCTTTTCCCTGTCCGGGCTTGGCAGGTTCAGGGTGAGCGCCTACAAGCAGCGCAATTCTTATGCTGCCGTGATAAGAGTTGTGTTTTTTGATCTTCCGGACCCAGAGAAACTGGGCATACCTGACGTCGTAATGAACTTATACAAAAAAACCAAGGGACTGATTCTTATTACCGGCCCTGCGGGCAGCGGCAAATCAACTACCCTGGCATGCATAATCGACAAGATAAACATGGAAAGAAACTGTCATATAATGACTTTTGAGGACCCGATAGAATTTATTCACAGGCACAAAAAGTCTATAGTAAGTCAAAGGGAAATAAACACGGATACGGAAAGCTATGTCTCTTGCCTTCGTTCTGCCTTGAGACAAGCCCCTGATGTTTTATTGATAGGTGAAATGAGGGATCTGGAAACCATCGAAATAGCCTTGACAGCCGCAGAAACCGGCCACTTGGTTTTATCAACCCTCCATACCACCGGTGCTGCCAATACCATCGACAGGATAATCGATGTCTTTCCTTCCAACCAGCAGCAGCAGGTAAGGATTCAGCTTTCCATGCAGCTCCAGGCTGTCATATCCCAGCATCTCATCCCCTCCCCTGTCCTGGGCAGGGTTGCAGCTTTCGAGATCATGCTTACAAATAATGCGGTGGCTAATCTGATAAGGGAGTCCAAGGTTCACCAGCTCAACAGCATTATTTATTCTTCGGAGTATATGGGGATGAAGGCCATGGATGCAAGTATACTGGAACTATATCAAAAAGGTCTTATTACAAGGGAAAATGCCTTGTTATACGCAACGGAGCCGGATTCGCTGATAAAATATCTCCAATGACAACTAAAAAATGACCCGACGGGGGTCATTTTTTAGTGGAGAGGAGACTATTATTATTATCAGTACTCGAATTGCTTAGTATAATATTTGCTGTCAATCAACTTATTGGTGTATTCCATTACTCTGGGACTGTTGGACTGCTTGCCGGATGAAGCAATGGTACTGTCCATAAGCTTCCACTCATATCCGTCAAAATACATTTCATTTAATTTTATCCACCCTGTTTCATCGGTATACACTTCGTTCCATGCATGAAATACATTTAATTTTGAAGAATAACCCGTTACCAGCTTTGCCGGTATATCCAGGGACCTTAGCATAGCAGCCATTAAGGAAGCATAATCAAAGCAAATGCCCTTATTGCTATTGAGTATATCATCCACAACCGGCAGGTATCCTGATTTTACGGTTTTGGCCTTTTCAGTGTCATACTTGATATTGGTGATTATATACTCGTAAATGACATCCACCTTTTCCAAGTCATTGGTCAAACCTTGGGTCATTTCGGCAGCCTTTTTAACTGCTTCTGATGTATCCGAATAATTAACCAGTTGATTAGGTACTAAAAATGGTGCTTTGACATCCTTCAGCTTAACGTTTATGGTGACCGTTTGTTTGGCTGCGTATTTGTCCCCGCTGATGTTTTCAAATACCCTGATTTTGTATTTGCCGTCCCCCATCTGAAGCGGGTATACGTCATATTCGCCCTTCTTGTTTAAGTCGTATGTATATACACCCTTGTCTTTTTCTATCATCACTTTTAATTTTTTTGTCGTTTCTTTTAAGTACCTTACTTTAATGTAGCCGTCTTCGGAATGTGATGCGTCAATTTCCGATTTGGTACCCTTATATATGTTATCTGCCCCATAGCACAAGGTGTATGAAACAATAAATAACAATATCATTATTATCAGTGTAATCTTTTTAATATTTTTCATTGTTTATCCCCTTTTCTTAAATAAAAAACTTTGCTGAAAACAGCAAAGCAAGCATCAATATGAATGTACCTTACGGTACAGCAACTGGCTGTCATGCCGCTTTGCGGTTTAGACCCTATAGCTTTGCGCCATTTTCTTTAGAAAATTTTGCCCTTATATTTAATAAGAATATATCATAAAAAATTATGATTGTCAAAGAAAATTTGACATTTTTTTCTATTTATTGATTTTATTCAATATTTAGTTTACTTCTTTAAGTTATAGCTTCTTCTTTTTCAAATCATGTTTTTGTCGAATCTCTTGTATACTTTCATTATACCATAAAAAAAACTCTTTAATCAAATGAAATGTATTTTTCTGCAGTTTTCCCCAATATTTTTGCAAATAAAATACTCCGGCCTGCAAACCGGAGTTTTTAATATGGTGCGGATGAAGGGACTCGAAC
>DCDC01000214.1 GCA_002316225.1 Firmicutes bacterium UBA1065
CTACAGCTTGCGAACTCGCTTCGCTCAAACAACGCAAGCTGTTTAACGGATTTTTAACCTGCATTCGCTAAGAATTAAATCGTGTCCTGCAAATGTTCGCTCATATTTTTATCATTTTTCTTGAGATACTGCTATCGATATAACGGAAAAATGATAAAAATATCGCTCAAAGCACCAAAAAGATACAAGGAGAAATTTCTTTGTATCTTTTTTATTTGCTTGAATAAAATGTATAAACACCTATATTTATCAGTTTTTAGGGGGATGTTATGAATTACTTCAAACATAAAAAGAAATGCTCAAGCAGAAGCAAACCGACATTTTTTAAATTTACCGAAATATTGGGGCTTATGATTGCTACCCTGGGGGCTATCATCGTGGTCCAGATCCTGCCGGTTAAAATATGGTTGTTTATATTGGGAATCCTTTTGATTATTTTGGGAATCACCTTATTCAGGCTGATATAGGCATAGGTATTTATTTTCCTGTAAGAAAATTAACGTATCAAGTCGGCAGGAATTTCCAAATAAAAAAATAATGGCAAAGCCACTATTTTATTTATATGTTATTAATTAGCGCGTTGTACTTTTCCTGACCTTATACATCTTGTACAAACTGTCTTTCTTGTTGCTTTTCCGTTTTCCAATACCGTAATTGTTTTTACGTTTGGTTTCCATGTTCTTTTTATTTTTCTATCAGAATGCGTAATGGTGTGTCCTGATACAGTATCCTTGCCGCATACTTCACAATATTTTGCCATTATTCCACCTCCATTTAAACATTATATGCTTCCCGTATTAGTTGAACTTCATCATTTTACCACTAAAAATTAAATATTGCAATATTAATTTTTAATTAGTATAATGAAACATATCCTTTATGACTTAGACTAGGCTATTTTTTATTTTTGCGGAATTTTTTTGCATAGGGATATTATAATTGTAAAATCATGCTAATAAGGTTATAATGAAATAAATCAAATTAAAACAGGAGGCAAGTATGTCAGTTAAGATAATCAATGAAAACGGCAGTATAGTTATTGATGACCAGGCTTTAGCTGCTATAGCAGGCTTAGCTGCAATGGAATGCTACGGTGTTGTTGGTATGGCTTCCAGAAACGCTACTCAGGGTTTTTTTGAACTGCTGAAAAAAGAGAACCTGACTAAAGGGATAAAAGTTACATCTACTGACGAAGATAAAATCAACATAGATTTACATATAGTATTGCAGTATGGAGTTAAAATATCCGTTGTAGCTGAAAATATAATTTCCAGAATAAAGTACAGCGTTGAAACTTTTTCAGGAGTCAGCGTGGAAAAAGTAAGTATTTTTGTACAGGGAGTAAGGGTGCAGAAATAATCAGGAGGCTAAAATGTTAATGAAGTACATAGATAATGTCAGATTTAAGAAGATGCTTTTGGGAGCTGCGGCGAACCTTGAAAATAATAAAGCTATTGTGGATTCATTGAATGTATTTCCGGTTCCCGACGGGGATACGGGTACAAACATGAACCTGACGGTTCAGGCAGCCGTAAAGGAGATAAACAACCTTTCGGAAAGCACAATCACGGCTCTTTCAAGCGCAGCAGCCAACGGGTCCCTCATGGGGGCAAGGGGTAATTCCGGGGTTATCCTGTCACAGCTATTCAGGGGAATGGCAAAAGGTCTTGATGGAGTTAATCAAATAGATTGCAAAACCTTGGCCGAGGCCTTGAAATCTGCGTCAGATACGGCTTACAAGGCTGTCATGAGGCCCGTGGAAGGGACCATGCTGACGGTGGCAAGAGAAACAGCGGAAAAAGCAATGGCAACCTATGAAGAGTATGAAGATGTGGTTTCTTTTTTGGAAAGTCTTATTAAGCAGGCAAAAGACACCCTGGACCGCACCCCGGAGATGCTCAGTGTTCTAAAACAGGCAGATGTGGTGGATGCAGGCGGGAAAGGCCTGATCTTCATCATGGAAGGCTGGCTTGCAGCTCTAAAGGGAGCAGAAATAAAGCAGGAGATTAAAGAAAAGACCGTGATAAAAACAGAAGTTGAGCTGGAAGAATTCACAAGTGAAGATGAAATAATATTTACCTACTGCACGGAGTTTATAATAAAGAATCCTTTAAAAACTGCAGAGGAATTTTTGACTAAAATATATGATAAGGGTGATTCCATTGTTTGTGTCGGTAATGAAAATATCATAAAAACTCACATACACACAAACAATCCGGGACAAATATTGGCCATAGCCGTAAAATACGGGGAGCTTACAGATATAAAAATCGACAACATGAAGGAGCAGTTTAGGGCCAAAAAGAAGGAAAATAATAAAAATAACCATAAAAAGAAGAAATACGGTTTTGTTTCCATTGGTATGGGCAAGGGAATAGAAAAAGTGTTCACGGATTTAAATGTGGATGTTTTTCTGTCCGGGGGCCAGACCATGAATCCAAGCACCGAAGACATCCTGGCAGCCGCCAACAGTATAAATGCCGAACACATAATAATTTTGCCCAATAATTCCAATATAATAATGGCGGCAAAACAGGCCAAGGAGATTTCAGATAAAAATATACATGTGGTTCCAAGCAAGTCCATACCCCAGGGTATAGCAGCCCTTATAGCCTTTAAAGAAGAAAGTGATATAGATGATAATCTTGAAGCCATGACCCAGGCCGTAAAGGAGGTTAAAACAGGACTTGTAACCTATGCGGTAAGGGATACGGTCTTCAATGATCTGGAAATCAAAAAAGGCCAAATTATAGCCATTTATGAGGGCAATATCGTAAACCACGGGGAAAACCCCGAAGATGAAACAATCGAGCTGATCAAGAAGATGGTTGATGAGGACAGTTTTTTGGTTACCCTGTTTTACGGAGACCAGGTTAATGAAGAGTCCGTAAAAAGTATGGCATCAAGGATTGAAGAAGTAGCAAAAGATTGTGATGTTGAGATTATTTACGGCGGACAGCCCCTTTATTACTATATAGTAGCCGTAGAATAAATATATTAAGGTTTCTTAGGTCCTGCCTAAGAAACTCATCCTTTTAGGGGTGTTGACATGCTGGATTCAAATATTCAATTCTTAAAGGGAGTAGGACCGAACAGGGCTTTAAAGCTGCAAAAGTTAAATATATTTACCATAGGTGACCTGTTAAATTATTTGCCGGTTAAATATGAAGACAGAAGAAAAGTAAAGACTATAAACGAAATATCAGAGCCGGGCAAATACCTTTTAAAAGTCAAGCTTATTGAAAAACCCAAACATAACAGAATAAAAAAGAACATGACCATTATAAAGGCAATATGTAAGGATGATACGGGATTTATCACTCTTACATTTTTCAATAATGACTTTTTAATGGATAAGCTTATTACAGGTGAGTGGTACTATGTTTTTGGCAATGTTAAAATTGCCTATGGAAAATTAGAAACTACAAATCCTGAAATCGAATCGGCGGACAAGGACTGGAAAGCAGGCAGGATAATGCCTGTTTACGGCCTTACCTACGGCTTGTCCAACAACGAAATCACAAAGCTGGTAAAAACTGCCTTTGAGATATATTATAACAGCATCCATAATATTTTGCCGGAAGAAATTATTAAGGAATACAAGCTTACTTCAAGGAAAGAAGCTTTAATAAATCTGCATTTTCCAAGCGATTTAAGGAAGTATTCCCTGGCTAAAAAAACCTTGGCTTTTGAAAAATTATTGATAATGCAGCTGGGGCTTTTTAACATAAAGAATAATTTTTTGAAAGAAATAAGCCATATAAGGTTGAATAATAAGGACCTGGCCGAAAGAATGCTGGCCTACCTGCCTTACAAGCTGACAAATGCCCAGTTTAAGGTTATTGATGAAATAAATGAAGATTTAAAAAGCAATAAGGCAATGAACAGGCTCATACAAGGAGATGTGGGCTCAGGAAAAACAGTGGTTGCTGTTTACACCATGCTGGTTGCAGTCAGCTCCGGGTACCAGGCATCAATGATGGCACCGACAGAGATCCTGGCTCTACAACATTATGCAACCATTAAAGAATGCATAGATTTGGCAGGACTTAATATTAAGGCGGAAGTCCTGACGGGGTCAACAAAGGCAAAAGAGAGGCAGGAAATCCTAAGAAAGCTTAAGGACGGGGAGTTGGACATTATTGTGGGAACTCATGCCCTCATTGAAGACAATGTGGAATTTAAAAACCTAGGCCTTGTGGTTACGGACGAGCAGCACCGCTTTGGGGTAAGACAGAGGGCAAAGCTTTCCAATAAGGGAAATGCTCCTCATATTTTGGTCATGACAGCAACACCCATACCCAGGACCTTGGCCCTGATGTTATATGGAGATCTGGATATATCCTTGATAGATGAAATGCCTCCGGGAAGACAAAAAGTCATTACCTATGTCATATCGGAAAAGGAAAAGGAAAGAGCCTACGATTTTATCAAAAAACACCTTGACAGCGGCAGGCAAGCCTATATCATAGCCCCCTTGGTGGAAGAATCCGAAAACCTTGATTTAGATTCAGCCACAGACCTGTATGAAGAATTAAAGTCTTCATATTTTTCAGGATACAGCTTAGGTCTCCTGCACGGGAAAATGACATCCGGCGAAAAAGAAGAAGTAATAAATAAGTTTTATGAGGGAAAAATAAGTGCGCTTGTTTCAACCACGGTTGTTGAGGTTGGCGTAAATGTCCCCAATGCAACGGTTATGCTGGTTTTGAATGCCGAAAGATTTGGACTGGCTCAGCTTCACCAGCTAAGAGGGAGAGTCGGCAGAGGCAGGTACCAGTCCTACTGTATTTTGGTAAACGAAAGCAAGAGCAAGAAATCAAGGGACAGGATGAATATATTGAAAAGAACAAACAACGGATTCATAATTGCTGAAGAAGATATGAGAATAAGGGGACCCGGTGATTTTTTCGGGATAAGGCAGCATGGACTATCAAAATTTGATATACAAAACATTGTCAATGATGTTGAAACCCTCCAGCAGGTCCGGCTCTTATCAAAGAAGATAATGAAAGAAAACCCGGGACTAACCGGTCCCGGTTACCAAAATTTAAAAAGGGAAATTGCCAATCTGTTTAAAGATGAGACAATTGCATTTAATTGACAAAAAGTGAAGTCTGTCATTCTGAACGTACGTGAAGAATCCCATGAGATTCTTCTAAGCTCAGGAGTACAAATAATATAATAACGCTTTGGGAAGAGATTATTATGCGAATAATATCCGGAACAAACAAAGGTAAGAAACTTTTTGCTCCCCAGGGAGAAAGGGTAAGACCTACAGGGGATAAAGTTAAAGAGGCGATTTTTAACATAATAGGGCCTATAGATGAAGAAGCCCTTGTATTAGAGTTGTTTGCAGGTTCAGGGAGCATAGGAATCGAATTTCTGGCAAGGGGGGCCAAACACTGCACATTTGTGGATGTATCACGTAAAAGCTTGAATTATGTCAAAAAAAATTTAGACTTATGCAATTTTTATGATAGGGCAAGGGTATTATTAAGTGATTATGAAAAGGCAATAATTAATTTATCAAAGGACCGTGAAAAGTTTGACTATATATTTGCCGATCCTCCCTATGACCTGAAAATATGCAATAAAATTGCAAAATTAGTCCTTGAATCAAATATTTTAAAAGATGGAGGCCTGCTTATAATTGAGAGCGATAAATCCGAAAAAGTAATTGATATCAATCAGACAAATATGATAGAATGTAAAGAGAAAATATACGGAAGGACAAAAATAAGCATTATCAGATATTTGGAGGAAAAATGAAAGTATTGTACACTGGGAGCTTTGACCCGATAACAGTTGGCCACCTGGATATAATAAAAAGAATCTCAAAAATGTTCGATACGGTTGTAGTAACAGTATTTAACAATAAAGAAAAAAAATACTGGTTTTCAATAGAAGAAAGATGTCAAATGGTAAAAGACGCAGTTAAAGATTTAAAAAACGTAGAGGTCGATTTTACTGAAGGCTTGGTTGTGGATTATTGCAAAAATAATAATATAAGCATTATAATAAGAGGCTTAAGAGCTGTATCGGACTATGAGTATGAGTTGGCCGTATCAAGCATCAACAAACATCTGAATCAGGAATTGGAAACCATTTTTTTGGTTGCATCACCTCAATACTCCTTTTTAAGCTCCAGTATAGTAAAGGATGTGGCGGAACACGGAGGAAATTTTGAAGATTTGGTTCCAGAAAATGTTGCATATTGTATAAAAAGATTACTTGGGAGGAAGTAAAATGGATATTTTAAATTTACTGGAAAGGATCGAAGATATTATAGAAGATGCTTCTAAGTTTCCTTTATCAAGCAAGGTAATGGTTGACAAGGAAGAAATATTGGAGGTAATAAATGAAATCAGGTTAAAGCTGCCTGATGAAATCAACAGGGCTTCATGGGTTGCAAAAGAGAGACAAAGGATACTGAATGAAGCTCAGAGTGAAGCAGATGAGCTGATTGAAAGAGCAAAAGAGCAGCAGAAGCTTTTGCTCGAGGAAAGCGAAATAACCAGACAGGCTAAGATTTATGCAAACCAATTAATACAAGAAGCTGAGCAAAAAGCAAACGAAATGAAAACCGGGGCCTACAATTACAGTGATGAAATATTGTCCAAGCTCCAGGAAAAAATAAGAGAAATAAATAATATTATAGAAGAAAACAGGGAAGAATTAAAAAACATGTAAATAAAAAAGAACCAACTCCATGACTGAGCATGGAGGGTTCTTTTGTTTAGCTGTTTATTTTACAGAACATTGTCGATCCTGTGCCTGTAATCCTCCATTATTTCAGAGAAGATGTCTCCTATGGGAGGAGGAGTGAAGGTAATCGTATTTGCCCCTGCATTTATGGTTTCTAAAATGCTTTCGGGTGTGGGACCTCCCGTCGCAATTATGGGGAAGTAGGGGTGCTTTTCCCGGATTTGCCTTACTATTCTTGGAGTATTGGCTCCTCCTGATACGTTGAAAATTGAAGCTCCTGCTTTAATCCTTGATTCGAAGTCCTCTTTTTCCGAAACAATGGTAATTATAATAGGTATATCAATACGCTTTTTCATTTCGGATATAAGCTCATTTTTGGTCGGAGCATTCAAAACTACTCCGTAAGCTCCCGTTAATTCCGCATTTAAGGCAATATCGACGGACCTTTGTCCGGATGTAATGCCTCCTCCAACCCCTACGAATACCGGGGTGGAAGATAATTCAATTATGGCCTGGTTGATGGCTATTTGCGGAGTAAAGGGATATACTGCGATTACACCGTCTGCATTGTTGTTTTTTATGATTGCCAGGTCAGTGGTATAGATTAAAGATTTTATTCGCTTGCCGAATACTTTTATGCCGCTGGCATTATATATTTCCTGAGGCATTTGTATAGGCTTCTTTTTCAGCAGGGATTCTATGGTGGGTACAAACTTTTTATCTTTAACTTCAGTGTTCGTTTTAACAGCATCACTGTAATTGTCTATGATAATTTCTTGTTTATCGCTCATATTAAACTCCTTTTTCTGTTTATTATACTAAATTTTCGGGTATCATTCAATATAAATAATATAAGTCATTGTACTTGGCGGAGGATGCTTTGGGTAAATTAAGACTTAATGGGACAGTAGAGCTGGAAACTGAAAGATGTCTGCTCAGAAGATTTAAAATGTCGGACGTCCATGAAATATATGCCAATTGGTTAAGCGATGAGGATTCGGCCAAATATAATGCCTGGAAGGTCCATTCTTCCATAGAGGTAACTAAGGGATACCTGGCGGAATGGATTGATTCTTATAAAAATAATTACTACCTTCACTGGGCTGTTGAAGATAAGGCTACAAAAGAAGTAATCGGCTCGGTCTCGGTTTCCAACATAAAAAAAAGAAAAAAGAGTTGCGAAATCGGCTACACAATAGCAAAAAAACTCTGGAACCAGGGAAGAGCCACGGAGGTATTGATCAGGGTGCTGGATTATTTAACCCGGGAAGCAGGCTATGAAAAAGTTTATGCCCTTCATGACATAAGAAATGAAGCATCAGGCAGGGTTATGGAAAAGGCAGGCATGAAATTTGTAAAAAACAAAACACAAATCTTCTTGTACAGCAATAATATAATAATGAAATGCAGGATGTATGAGTTTAATAGGTATGGGGACACACCTCTCTAAATAGGGTCAGTCTCTGCAGGCTCGAGGAATGTCCCCAGTTTGGAAGGACACGCATCATAGGGACAATAATCCTGGGGAATCATCCCCAAGAAAGGCACCTCAAAATAAAATTGTTGATTTAAGAATCTTTTATGATATAATATAATGGTTAATTCACAAATCTTGGTAAATGTCAATAATTGACTGATACATACAATAACTAAGAATAGGAGAGGACAAAATGAGTTCAAAAATACTGAAAAAAGAAAAGAATATCGTTACACTGGAATTTACGGTTTCAAAAGATGACTTTGAAAAAGCTGTGAATAAAGCATATTTAAAAGTAAAGAATAATATAAACATTAAGGGATTCAGGAAAGGAAAGGCTCCAAGACATATTATTGAAAAAATATATGGAAAGAGCATTTTTTATGATGAAGCCCTGGATATAGCAGTACAGGAAGCATATCCGGCTGCAGTTGAAGAGCTAAAATTAGACATAATCGACAGCCCCAAAATCGATGTTGAAAAATTCGAGGAAGGGGAAGACCTGGTATTCAAAGCTGAAGTTGAAGTGATGCCAGAGGTTGAACTTCCCCAATACAAGGGTGTAGAAGTCGTAAAAACGGATATTAAGGTAACAGATGATGATATTCAAAGGGAATTAAAGCATATTCAGGATAAAAACGCCAGAATAGTTGAAGTTACAGACAGACCTGTACAAAAAGGCGACTTCGTAACCATTGATTATGAAGGATTTGTGGGAGAAGAAAAATTCGAAGGAGGCACAGCCGAGAATCAAACCCTGGAAATCGGCTCTAATTCATTTATACCCGGCTTTGAAGACCAGTTGACAGGTAAAAGCAAGGGTGAAGAAGTACAGGTAAAGGTAACATTCCCGGAAGACTACCATGCTGAAAACCTAAGAGGCAAGGAAGCAGTCTTCAATGTGAAAATACATGAAATAAAAGCAAAAGAGCTTCCGGAACTGGATGATGAATTTGCAAAAGATGTAAGTGAATTTGACACCCTGAAAGAACTGAAGGAAGATATAAGAAAAGTATTGGAGCAAAAGGCTGCCGACCAGGTCAGGATATCAAATGACAACAATGTAATAACAAAGATAGTAAATGATACTGACCTTGAAGTGCCTGAAGTTTTGATCCAAAGAGAAATCGAGTATCTCGGAAGAAACTATGAGCAGCGCTTACGTCAGCAAGGTTTTACGGGCAAGGAATATGATGAGCTTATAAACAATTTGGTAAATCAATATAAAGAAAGCGCAAGACCCCAAGCTGAATTTAATGTTAAGACGGAACTGGTTCTGGATGCCATAATTAAAAAAGAAGGAATAAATGTTTCCGAAGATGAAATAAAAGAAGAAGTTGACAAAATAGCCCAGTCATACAAGATTGAAGAAGACAGACTGGAAGGTTTCAAAGACAGCATCATGAATTCCAGCAAAGGCTATATTGAAGAAACCCTTCAAAAGAGAAAAGTGATCGACATGCTTGTGGAAAATGCGGTTTTTGTTGATGCTCCTGAAAAAAAGGAGACAGTTGAAATCTTAGAAAGCGAAGAAAAGGAAGAAGGTCAAAAAGACCAGGATTGACATTAAGATATATTTAAGAAATATAAGTACAATTAAGATAGATAGAAATATAATATAGGAGGAATAAAGATGACGTTAATACCATATGTGATCGAACAAACCGGCAGAGGTGAAAGATCTTACGATATATATTCAAGACTTTTAAAAGACAGAATAATAATACTCAGCGATGAAGTCAATGATGCCACTGCAAGTTTAGTAGTTGCCCAAATGCTGTTTTTGGAGTCTGAGGACCCTGACAAGGATATCCAGTTTTATATAAATTCACCCGGAGGCTCAATAACGGCAGGTATGGCAATCTATGACACCATGCAGTGTATAAAGCCCGATGTATCCACAATATGCGTCGGAATGGCCGCAAGCATGGGTGCCTTCCTGCTTTTGTCGGGAACAAAAGGAAAGAGATTTGCACTTCCCAATTCGGAAATAATGATTCACCAACCTTTGGGAGGTATGCGGGGCCAGGCTTCAGACATAAAAATACATGCCGACAGGATAATCAAGTTAAGAGATAAATTAAACAGGATAATCAGCGAAAAGACAGGGCAACCCATAACTAAAGTTGAACAAGATACGGACAGGGATAACTTTATGACTGCGGAGGAAGCAAAAGCCTATGGCATAATAGATGGTATTATTGCTAAAAGAAAATAAGGAGTGTATTAATGGGCAAAGGAAATGAAAAACAAATTAAATGCTCGTTTTGCGGAAAGACTCAGGAGCAGGTGAGGAGGCTCATAGCAGGTCCTGATGTATATATATGCGATGAATGTATAGAGCTTTGTCATAACATAGTAGATGAAGATATAAATTTATTTGAAGAATATGATTTTACGGATCTACCGAAACCTAAAGAAATAAAAGAAAAGTTGGATGAATACGTAGTACAGCAGGAATATGCAAAAAAAACTTTGGCAGTAGCTGTATACAATCATTATAAAAGGATAAATCACAAAACTAAGGATAATGATGTAGAAATCCAAAAAAGTAACATATTATTATTGGGACCTACAGGCAGCGGAAAGACATATTTGGCCCAGACCCTGGCAAAGCTTCTGAATGTACCCTTTGCCATAGCTGATGCAACATCTTTGACAGAAGCAGGATATGTAGGCGAAGATGTGGAGAACATATTGCTTAAACTCTTGCAGGCAGCAGATTTTGATGTGGAGAGGGCTGAAAAGGGTATAATATATATTGATGAAATTGATAAAATTTCAAGACGTTCAGAGAATCCTTCAATTACGAGGGATGTAAGCGGAGAAGGAGTTCAACAGGCCCTTTTAAAAATACTTGAAGGCACTGTTGCCAATGTTCCGCCCCAGGGGGGAAGAAAACATCCTCATCAGGAGTTTATTCAAATAGATACAACCAATATCCTCTTCATACTGGGAGGTGCCTTTGACGGCTTAGAAAAAATTATTCAAAGAAGAGTAGGTAAAAAAAGCATTGGCTTTGGAGCTGACATAACTAGCAACACTTCCATGGATACGGATGTCTTGTTAAAACAGGTACAGTCACAAGACCTGTTGAAATACGGGATGATTCCGGAATTTGTGGGAAGGGTGCCGGTAATAGTAGCCTTGGAGAAATTAGACAAAAAGGCCCTGATGTCAATTTTGACAGAGCCAAAAAATGCCTTGATCAAGCAATACAAAGAATTATTCAAGATGGATAATGTAGAGCTGGAAATCGAAAAGGAAGCTCTTGAAGTGATAGCCGAGAAGGCACTGGAGATTAACACCGGAGCAAGGGGCTTAAGGGGAATTCTTGAAAGCACCATGACTGAAGTAATGTATGAGATTCCCTCGAGAAATGACGTTAAAAAATGCGTCATTACCAAAGATACGATAATCAATAAGACCGAACCCAAATTAGTATTAATTAAGAAGCCTGTCTCCGGTAAAAAGGAGAATGCTTCATAAACTGCCTGCCTTTGCAGGCAGTTTTCATAACATAACCCCATAATGCCAATATGCAGGACCGGAGGGAGTGAAGAAATTGGAGAAGAAACCTGTCCATGAAGGAGAGAGTATGATAAATAATTATAAGATAGAAAGAAGAAGCCTGCCCTTGATTCCCATAAGGGGGATAGGGATTTTCCCTAACACGGTATTACATTTTGATATCGGAAGGGAAAAATCAATAAATGCGTTGGAAGAAGCAATGCTTGAAGACTCGGACATTTTTTTGACCGTGCAGAAGGTTGCGGATTTGGAATCGCCCGGTGAAAATGATTTTTATGAGATCGGAGTCATTTGCAAAATCAAACAAATGATAAAAATGCCGGGAGACAATATAAGAGTATTGGTGGAAGGCAAAAATAGGGCTAAAATTGTGTCTATAACTCAAAACGATCCTTATTTTGAGGTAGTTTTGGATGAATATATATATGATGACAGCCAGCCGTGGGATGACAAAATGGAGGCCATGGTCCGCCTCACCCTGAGCAATTTTGAAGAATACGCTTTAATATATGCCAAGATAGCCCCTGACGCAGTAATATCCTTAAAAGAAATAAGGAATCCTGATAAGCTTGCCGATGTGGTTGCTTCATACATATACCTGAGAACAAATCAAAAGCAGTCTCTTTTGGAAATATTCGACCCCTATAAGAGGCTTGAATCAATCAACAAACTCTTGGCCAAGGAGATAAAAGTCCTCCAGATAGAAAACGAAATAAACGAATTAGTGAAAAAACAAGTAAGCGAATTTCAAAAAGACTATTATTTAAAGGAGCAGATGAGGGCTATTCAAAAAGAATTGGGGGAAGATGAAGGAACAGACTATGAAGTTGAAGAATACCTTCAAAAAATAGCAAAAGCCCACATGCCCAAGGATGTGAAGGAAAAGGCAGAAAAAGAAGTCAACAGGCTTTTAAAGATTTCGCCTTCATCTCCGGATGCCGGGGTTATCAGAACTTATGTTGACTGGCTTTTGGATTTGCCCTGGGATAAGAAGACAAAGGATAATACTGATTTAAGAAAAGCAAGGGCAATACTTGCTGAAGACCATTACGGCCTGGAAGAGGTCAAAGAAAGAATATTGGAATATTTGGCTGTAAAACAGATTAAAAAAGATATGAAAGGTCCTATTTTGTGCTTCGTGGGCCCTCCCGGAGTAGGAAAGACTTCGATTGCAAAATCCATAGCCCGAGCCATGAACAGAAAATACGTGCGTATTTCCTTGGGAGGAGTAAGGGATGAAGCAGAAATCAGGGGCCACAGGAGAACATATATAGGGGCCATTCCCGGAAGGATAATATCATCCATAGCAAAGGTCAAGGTAAATAACCCGGTATTTTTGTTGGATGAAATAGACAAGTTAAACAGTGATTTTAAGGGAGACCCGGCTTCGGCTTTGTTGGAGGCCCTGGATCCGGAACAAAACAATACCTTTACAGACCACTATATCGAAGCTCCCTTCAACCTGCAAAATGTAATGTTCATTACAACTGCAAATACGACGGCCACCATACCGGGACCTCTTTTAGACAGGATGGAAATCATTGAAATATCAGGTTACACGGATGTGGAAAAAAGACATATTGCGGAAAAATACCTGATAAAAAAACAGCTTTCCGAGCATGGGCTCAAGTCAAACCAGGTAAGAATTTCAACAAATGCAATAAATGAAATAATAGAAAGATACACCAGGGAATCGGGAGTAAGGGACTTAGAGAGAAACATAGGCAAATTAATAAGGAAAGCAGCCGTACAAATAGCTGAAAAAAACAAAAAATCTGTTTCTATTAACAATTTAAATATCAAGAATTACCTGGGCATCCCCAAGTATGATTATGATACGGCCTATGAAGAAGACCAGGTGGGGGTTGTTACAGGTCTGGCCTGGACCCAGGTAGGAGGAGAGACCCTCTTTGTCGAAGTAAATACCATGAAGGGTGACGGAAAACTTCAGCTGACGGGACAGTTGGGGGATGTGATGAAGGAGTCTGCAATGGCTGCCTTGAGTTATATAAAAGCAAATGCTGAAAAATTAAATATTGACTACCAGATTTTCAAGGAAACCGACATTCATATCCATGTACCTGAAGGTGCAATTCCAAAGGATGGACCTTCAGCTGGAATAACCATGGCAACAGCTATGATATCAGCTTTGACAAAGAAGCCGGTAAGAAAAGACGTTGCAATGACAGGAGAAATTACAATCACCGGAAGAGTTTTACCCATAGGAGGACTCAAGGAAAAATTACTGGCAGCCAAGAGGGCAGGAATTAAAAAAGTTGTGCTCTGCACCAAAAATAAAGCTGATGTTTCAAAAATAGATCCGAAAATAATCCGGTCCATGGAAATCGTCTATGTGGATAAAATTGATGATGTGGTAAAAGAAGCATTACGATGAAAGAAAAATAATAAAAACAATCACTCACGATTTCGACCGTTGTCGTATCCTGCAAATGTTCGCTCATTATTTTTATTATTCTTTAATAAGGGGTTTATTTGCAAAAGAAAGAATGTGATCCTTCGCTTACGCTCAGGA
>DCDC01000212.1 GCA_002316225.1 Firmicutes bacterium UBA1065
GGAAGAAGATCAATCATGAGGTCAATAAACTCATCTTCCCTTCCCTTGTATTCGGGAAGGACGCTGTGGGGTCCCAAAAAAGTTGGCACTATATCAACCGGATGCATTTTATCCAGTTCCTTCATTGCCTTAAGCTGCCTTATTTCCGTTTCCTCATCAAGACCGTATCCGCTTTTTCCCTCAACAGTAGTAACCCCCATATCCAGCATCTTGTCAAGTCTTTTCCATCCGAGGCTTATAAGTTCTTCAGTTGAGGTATTCCTTGTTGCTCTCACGGTGCTGGTTATACCCCCGCCCCTCTCCATTATGGACATGTAGGTGTCACCCTTCAATCTCCATGAAAACTCCTCAGCCCTGTATCCTCCGAATACCAGGTGGGTGTGAGAATCAATAAAGCCGGGTAGCACTGCCTTGTCTGTCGCATCAATGACTTGGTATTCTTCTTCCTTGTAGTTTTTTAAAATATCCTCAGTCCCCACATCAATGATTACTTCGTCTTCAATTACGATACATCCATTTTTGATTAACCCTATACAGGACATATCCTTGCCGTGCTTGGGAGCCTTTCCCCTGCATGTTACAAGCTCCGAGGCGTTTTTTATAATCAGCTTGCTCATAATTTCCTCCTTCATGAGATCCTTCGCTTCGCTCAGGATGACAAGGTGTTTGAGCTTTCACTTTGCTCAGGATAACAAACACGTGTCATTGCTATGTATACTCCATTGTCATCCTGAGGGCTTTAGCCCGAAGGATCTCTTTAGAACCTTCACTTGACTCAGGATGACAAGGTGCACCCATTATAATGTTTTAAGGTTTCTTCTATTAATTCGTCGCTTGCCACATAGGGTATGGTAATGTGGTCCTGTCCTTGGAATTTCTTGTTGTATGCAATTACCGTTTCGATTGAGTGTTCGTTTCTTGCCCAGCTTCTCCTGGCCACTCCCACCATGGTGTCCCATGGGATTGAAGCTTTAATTATTTCATCCACTCTTTCGCTTCCGTCAAGGACAAGGCCGAAACCCCCATTGATGGACTTACTGATGCCTACCCCGCCACCGTTGTGAAGGGCAACTAAGGACATGCCCCTTGCAGCATTTCCGGCAAAGCAGTGAACAGCCATGTCTGCGGTTATATTGCTGCCGTCGTAGATGTTTGATGTTTCCCTGAAAGGTGAATCCGTACCTCCCGTATCGTGGTGGTCTCTTCCAAGCATCACGGGGCCGATTTCTCCCTTCCTTACCATATCGTTAAATTTAAGAGCTATGTCTCTCCTTCCCAGGGCATCCTGGTAGAGGATTCTTGCCTGGGTTCCGACAACCAGCTTGTTCTTTTCCGCGTCTCTTATCCAAATATAGTTATCCCTGTCCTGACCTCTCCTCTTTTGGTCTATAACTGACATGGCCGCTAAATCAGTTTTTCGCAGGTCTTCCGGCTTGCCGCTTAAGCAAACCCACCTGAAGGGGCCGTAGCCGTAATCAAAAAGCATGGGTCCCATTATGTCTTCCACATAGGAGGGGAAAATGAATCCTTCGCTGGTGTCCTTGCCGTTTTTTGCAATTTCCTTAACCCCGGCGTCAAAAACAGCCTTCATGAAGGAATTTCCGTAATCAAAGAAATAGGTTCCCCTGTCAACCAGGGTCTTTATTGCCTTGAAGTGGTCAGCCAACGACTTATCCACCATGCGGGCAAATTCTTCCCTGTTGTATTTCAAGAGCTCGGTTCTTTCTTCAAAGGTGAGACCCTTGGGACAATAGCCTCCGTCATAGGGCACATGGCATGAAGTCTGGTCGGACAACAAATCTATGTGAATATTGTTATCAACCGCATATTCCAATAAATCCACAATGTTGCCGTGGTAGGCTATTGATATTGTTTGTTTCTTATAGAGGTATTCCCTTGCGACTTCAAAGGCTTCCTCAAGGTTATCGGTAACGGTAGTAACCCATCCCTGGCTTAACCTGGTTTGGATTCTTGAATAGTCAACCTCAGCGATTATACCTACACCGTTGGCAATTTCAACAGCCTTGGCCTGAGCCCCGCTCATGCCTCCAAGGCCTGAGCTTACAAACAAGTGACCTGCCAGGTCCTTGTCGTCAGGAATACCTAGCTCTTTTCTGCCTGCATTGATAAGAGTGTTAAAGGTTCCGTGTACAATACCCTGAGGGCCAATATACATCCAGCCGCCGGCAGTCATCTGGCCATAGCTGGAACATCCCATTGCGGTTGCCTTTGCCCAGTCGTGTGGATTGTCAAACATCCCTATCATCAGGCCGTTTGATATGATAACCCTTGGGCTGGACTTGTGGGATTTGAAAAGTCCCAAGGGATGGCCCGACATAACGGCCAAGGTTTGTTCATCCGTTAATTCCTCAAGGTATTTCTTAATCAGCTGATACTGCATCCAGTTCTGGCAAACCTGGCCCGTTTCCCCGTAGGTAACAAGTTCATAGGGGTAGAGGGCAACCTCATGAGATAAGTTGTTGTCTATCATGACCTGGAAGGCCTTGCCTTCTATGCACTTACCCTTGTATTGGTCTATGGGTTTGCCGTAAATTCTTTCTTTGGGCATATAGCGGTAGCCGTAAATCCTGCCCCGGGTCATAAGCTCTTCCAAAAATTCCGGAGCCAATTTTTCATGAAGGCTTTCCGGCACATATCTCAAGGCATTTTTTAAAGCTAATTTTATTTCTCTCTTGTTTAAGGAAACTTCTCTTTTGGGAGCCCGTCTTACATCTTCTTTTAAAACCGGATATTCCGGCAATTCATCACTCAGCTTGATTGTCATAGCATTCGATATACATACATTATCCATCTATTGAACCACCTCCATAAACATTTTATTTATAAGAAAATCATATGTCTTAAGATTACTTAAAGCTTTCTGGGGTAAACTTAGACCGTAAGTTAATAGTAAATCTAATTAACTTCCCTCTCCCCCTTGTTTTTTATAAATATTTAATTATGCCTTACCCATGTAAGGCATAATTTTTTTATTTAAGTTTTGCCCGGAATTTTACCGCCATCTTGTCGGGATAATATGAAAGCTTGGCTTTCCTTAAGCCTTCTAAGCCCATATCTTCTTCCCGGTTTATGTATATCAGGTCAGGATGATTGTTTTGAACCCATGCGGCAAACTGCTGGTTTATCATGGGGTATGCCCCCTGGACATCCTTAAAGGCTTTTTCTATATGTATAACATAGGTATCGGAACTTAAAACTTCACCGATCGTATAGGCTACAACCCGGCCCCCTGCCCTGATCAAGCCTCCTTCAAGCTCAAGGTCCTTAAAGTATTTGAAGAAATACTTAGTTGCACAGTTTTCATCCATCAGGCCTTGATCCTGCTGGCAGTCCGAATCGATACACCATTTCTTGTTCATCTCGATGCATTCGTCCTTGTTTTCTTCCGTTAGAGGCTCAAAGGACCAATCAGGATAGGATCTCATAAAAATACTGATGTGGTTTCTTTTTCTGTGGAGCTTTTTCCCTCTTAAAGTCACCAGTTTTTCTATCCTATATATATAATCAAAATCCATCCTGGATTCCTGGAATATGAATTTTCCCGGATACAAGTTACTTAGTTCATTGACTTGTTTAAGAGACAAGCCTGCCATCATCAATCCTTCGGAATCGCGTGATTTAATTATCTCATCGATTACCGGCTTTACATTCCCCTTTCCCATGGGGTAAAGATATATATCCTTTATATCGCCGATTTCTTGTTTTACGAGCAAAAATTCATTTACCCTGGCTACTCTTGTGTTATTTATATCCCTCCAGGCAAACAGATTTCCAAAATTCTCATGGCATCCCGTAATATCGTGTTCTTTCAATATGGAGTTTATCCATTGTCTATCTTTCAGTTGGATTTTTCTAAAGTTAAGCATTAATAATTCTCCTTGTTTTATTGCTCTCTCTTCTTATGATTTGATACAGCTGTTTAATTATACAACATGTTAAAGAAAAAAACACCTCTGGAAAAAATAATCTTAAAATAAAGCAGCTTTTGCCTATATGGCAAGCTGCTTTATTAGTTTTATACAGGTCTGGTCATTTACATCTTTTCAAGTAAGGTCTTTAAGCCGATTCCTTTTTCGTACTTGTGCCCTAATCTTATCAGTGTTCTTTCAATAGCAGCAAGGACCGAGTAAACCGTATGGTCGTCAATATTACCCATATGGCCAATTCTGAACATTTTACCTGCGTATGCGGCAAGGCCTCCTCCAACCATGACTCCTTCTTCAGACAAGGTCTTCCTGAATTCGGCGTCATCGATTCCTTCCGGATAAAGTACACATGAAAGGGTTGAGCACCTGTGCTCTTTCTTTGCCAATACCTTCAAGCCCAAAGCCTCGATTGCATCGTTGAAAGCATCGGACACCCTTTTATGTCTTTCGTATCTTTCTTCCAAGCCTTCTTCTTTTATAAGTCTTACCGATTCCTTAAGGGCCCAAACCATGTTTACGGCAGGGGTTGCATAGTATTTTGACGGGTCGTTCATTATGGGAATCCATTTTTCAAAGTCAATATAGTATTCCGGTATGGTACCTAAGGCCTTTCTCCTGGCAAGTGCTTTTTGGCCTGCCCATAGTATAGCCAGGCCGGGTGCAACTCCAAAGGCTTTTTGAGACCCTGTGAACAAGATGTCTATATTCATATCGTCAACATATTCTCTTTCGCCGGCTGTAGCTGCAACTCCGTCAACTATGTACACGGTGTCCGGGAATTTCTTCATTATTTCACCGATTTTTTCAATGGGAGCTTTAGCACCCGTGGAAGTATCCACATGAGTTACGGTCATTGCCGCATAATTTTTTTCCTTTAATTTTGCTTCAACCGCTTCCGGAGTAACAACGTCTCCCCATTCAGCAGCCAATACATCTGCATTAAGGCCTTTTCTGGTACAAATATCAATGAACCTGTCACCGAAAAATCCGTTGGATACTATCAATACATTGTCTCCCCGTTTTGTAACATTGGCAATAGCCATTTCCATTGCCAGTGTGCCGGA
>DCDC01000186.1 GCA_002316225.1 Firmicutes bacterium UBA1065
TGAGCTCATGAGATCCTTCGGGATAAAGCTCCCGGTATGACAGGTTTCGTCACTTGCTTAAATATCTCTTTTTATATTTAATTGAAGCGTATTTGCTCGGCAAATTGAATTTTTACCCCGTTGGGGTCCTTTATGATAAAGTATTTTATTGAAGGATTGGGCTCAATTGGACCTCTTACTATATTTATGCCTTTTTCCTTAACAAAGTTTATTTTTTCTTCCAGGGATTCAACCTTAAATCCAAGAGTCACCCTGTTGCCCGCTTCCAATTTCTTTAAATTATCGTTGCATATAAGCTCAATTTTTGTTTCTCCTTCTCCCAAAAAGGATATTTCCATCCCGGGTCCGGATTGAAATCTCTTAGTTAATTTAAGTCCCACTATTTCTTCATAAAACTTCAATGACTCATCCATGTCGTTCACAAGGATGGTTGCCCACAAAAATTTCATAGCATCCTCCGATTTTTGTTTACTAATGTATTTTACCATATTAATTAATTTATTTCATTAGAATTTGATTATATTTTAACGTATAATCCGACATACAAGTCTTGACCGTGACACATATTTCCTTAGATTTCATATCATAATATGATTCGATAATTTTAAATTTAAAAGGGGGTCTATTATGACAAGGTATACACCGGACAACAATGTACATAAAAAAACCATGACCTTGACCGGGCATGGTGAGATGAACGTAAGTCCCGATACGGCAATAATTCATTTGGGAGTTAATACTACGGGAGAGAATCTTTCCCGAATCCAGGCGGAAAACGCAAGAATTAGTCAGTCTGTTATTCAGACTCTTCAAAGGATGGGGATAACAAATATAAAAACCATCCGGTATACAATTGACAGGGTATTTGAATTTGCGGACGGGAGGCAGATTGACAGGGGATATTCGGTAAATAACATCTTAGAAATCAGGACCAATAATCTGGATGCGGCAGGCAGCATAATTGATGCTGCTGTAAATGCCGGAGCCAATGTTGTGGACTTGATAACTTTTGACGTATCAAACAGGGAATACTACTACAGGCAGGCTTTGAACATGGCAATCATGAATGCGATCAAAAAAGCCGAATCAATAGCAGTAAACTTAGGACTTTCATCAAGGCCCATGCTTGTAAATATCGTTGAAAATACAGCCATGCCTTTCCCTGTTCAAAGAGAATTTGCAACTACCCCCATAATGCCGGGCACTCTTAATATTGCAGCTGACGTTACCGTGGATTTCGTGTTCTAAGGATTTACCCTTAAGATGTCCTTGACCATTTCAGGGCGGATTTCCCAGATGTTTGCCTGAATCCTGAATATATCCCACTTATCGATGTCAAAGACCCGAACCCAACTTTCCATCACCCTTTTTCTTTCATCCGGGTAAAAGCGGGCTGTTTTTTCATCAAGGAAGGAAAAGGAATTCTTGAATCCTTTTCTTTCCAAATCCTTCAAGTATTCTTTCTCGTCCTGCTCATCCTTCGGCACATAGTGGTGGTTCAGGACATAATCCCATTTCATACCATCAAAATACACGATTTCGGATTTATCCACTTCCAGGACATAGACTATTTCATTTATGGTGGGCCTCAGCATGTATTCTTCGCTTATGGAGCACCAGATTGGAAATTCCACTCCTTCCGGTCTGGGAACCCTTTTCTCCGCTTCATTTACAAACCATTTATACAAAAAAATAATATGGTCAGCAATGAGGTCAAATTTCTCCTCCAAATGCTCACGCTTTATTCTTATAACACCCTTTTTTTCCAAATCATCCAGGCTTCTTACATCCTGCCTGGTCCACAAGGTCACCTTATCCATAAAAACTCCTCATAAGATATTTGTCAATTCTATGAACAGCATTTTTGTCATCCTGAGGGCTTCAGCCCGAAGGATCCCATGAGATCCTTCGCTTCGCTCAGGATGACAAGGGGTATTCGCATCGCTCAGGATGACAAGGGGTATTCGCATCGCTCAGAATGACTGCATCAAAGTCATTATATCAAATTATTTTTATAAATAAAAGCATGGGGTTTGTTTTTATGCCCCATGCCGTGAATTTTATCATTCAATATCAATTTTGACAGATTTGTTTGGTTTGTTTTCTTTGGGAACTTTTATGCTCAAAACTCCGTTTTCAAGCTTTGCTTTAATGCCGGTTGACTTGGCGTCATCTAAGTATAAGCTCCTGCTCATTGAGCTGAAACGTCTTTCTCTATGAACGTAATTCTTCTTTTCTTCCTTGATGTTTTCTTCTCTCTGGACCGAAATGGTCATTCTTCCTTCGTTCATAACGATATTGATTTCTTCCCTTTCAACTCCGGGAAGTTCAGCTTCAATTAAGTACTCGCTTTCATTTTCCTGAACGTCGACTTTAAAGGTATCCCTGGGGAAAAACCTCCTTGACAGCCAGCCGTCGTTAAAGAAGTCATCCATCATGTTGTAAAAATCGCTAAAGTCCCCAAAACCTCGATCGACCAAACCTCTGTTCCTTCTGTTGTAAGGAATTAATCCTGCCATATACCAACACTCCTTTTTCATTGATTGTTTTTGTTAGCACTCAACTTAGTTGAGTGCTAACAACCATATATAGATTAACACACTTTTATAAATTCGTCAAGGACTTTTAGAAAAAAATTTTTTTATTTTTTCTTTCTAATTGATATGCAGAAATAAAATACCTTACTATTCGTTGGACAAACTTTAATTTTTAGATGGGGTTTTCGCGGCGGGCACTTGAGGATTGTTCTTTTGCGGTAATTATATTTTCTGCGACCAGGCACATGATTATTATTGCAGCTCCTAAAACTCCTATACTGCTGAGCTTTTCTTTTAAGATAAAATAAGAAATAACGGCCGTCAGGATGGGCTGGGTGCATTGAAGCATTGACACTGCAGAAGCGGATATGTTTTTAAGAGCTGAATTTTGGAGCATATAGGCAATGTTTGTACAGAAGATTGCAAGGTATAAAATCACCAGCCAGGCAGGAAGGGACACCCGGCTTAAAACTTCAGTGCTTTCAAAGATAAGGGCGCATGGCAGACTTATCAGGGCTGTTATACCTGCCTGGACCGCCGATACGGTCACGGGATTTAGCTGCTTTAAGGATTCTTCCCCAAAAACAAGGGCTCCTGCTATGGATATGGCTGTTATCAGGGCGGTGACCTCCCCTTTTCCGAAAACAAAGCTGGTCCCGTCAAAGCAGAGAAAATATAATCCCATAACCACTAAGATTTGTATGGGTACGTGTATAAATCTGTATTTAACCTTGTATATCAAAAAGGCCAGGATAGGGGCAAAAATTACGGGCAGGCTCATTAAGAATCCCACATTTGTGGATGAAGTCCAGTTTAATGCCAGGTTGCAGGTAATATAAGCTGTTGCCATGCATATACCAGCAGGCAAATAAACCTTAGGTCCAACAGATTTTAAAGATACAATTATCCCCTTGCCGAAAAACAGGATAAAGACCAAAAATGCCGTTGTAAACCTGACTGCAAGACTCCAAAAAGGAGTGATGGTCTCAAAGGCAATTTTAGTCAAGGGGTTGCCAAAGCCGTAAATCAGGCTTTGGAGCAAGATAAAAGCCATATATTTATATTTCTTCGTCTTTTCCATGGCAAACCTGCCTTCATGGCATAAAAGTGAAGATGATATGAAAACATTTTCTATATTATATAATGAAATTTCAAATTATTCAATAATCAGCCGGCCTTATATTGTCAAAATATGCTATTATAAGTATAAAAATTTTTTAAAAAATAATAGAGACTTTCTATAATAATTCTGCTATAATAGATATACATAATTTTTACCTTGACTTGATAACACCTGACTTATTAACGGGGAGGATAAAGATGACCCTGCAACAACTGCATTATTTTCGTGTATTAGCTAAAGTACAGCATTATACAAAAGCCGCCGAAATACTCCTTATTGCTCAACCAAGCTTAAGTTATGCAATCTCCCAGCTGGAAAAAGAATTGAACACACAGTTGTTTGAAAGAAACGGGAGAACGGTAAAATTAAGCTTCGCCGGAGAGCGATTCCTTGAATATGTGGAAAAAGCACTTAATGCTTTGGATGAAGGTACCATGATGCTGAAAACCTTGGCTGATCCTTCAAAAAGCGAAGTATCCTTAGGGTATATTTACAGCGTAAGTTATAAATTTATCCCCGAAATGATTAAAAAGTTTTATGAAGATGACGCTAACAAATCAATAAAGTTTTCCCTTGTTCAGAATTTGAATGAACATCTCTTGAGAGACTTAAAGTCCAACAAAATTGATTTAGCCATCTGCCCGAAACCTGAAAAAGGATTCAAATATAAGAAAATATTCAATCAGCCCCTTTATCTTGTCGTTCCGAAGAAGCATCGCTTTTCTCAAAGGAAATGTGTCAGTATTTCGGACATAATCGATGAACCCTTCATTGCTCTGAATAAAAGCTCTTCACTAAGAGATGCAGTGGATGATATATTTGCAAAGTCTAATTTTACACCTAATATTGTTTTTGAGGCAGAAGAATGCAATGCGGTAATTTCCTTTGTTTCACTTAATTTCGGTATTTCTATAGTTCCTGAAATTCCTTCCATGTACAAGCATGTTAATACAGTAAGAATATGTGATATGCCTTTACAAAGAGAAATCTACCTGTGTTGGAGCGATGACAAGTATTTGTCACCTGCCGCAATAAAAACAAGAGATTTTATTATTAATAATTTCACTGCTTAAATTAACTGATAAATCTTATTTAGAAGAAAAGTTCATATAAGGGACTAAAACCGCCGGTATATCCAGCGGTTTTAGTCTATCTTTGAGTTTAATTATTTTTTATGATAATTTACTTCTTTTGAAGTGCATTAAGCAGAGAATCCACATATTCCTGTCCAATTTGTTGACCTATGGATTCATATACACCCTTTGCCTTTTCCAGAACCTGATCTATGAAGCTTTCATCAAATTCTACCAGTTCCATGCCACCATCTACCAGTATTTGCCTGTTAGTTATGTCTATTTCGGTTAATTTGGCTTCAATTTCTTTGGCAGCTTCATCAACAGCTTGCTGCAGTGCTTCCTGGTACAAGGGGTCAAGGCTGTCAAATTTGCTTGCATTGATTAAGAATTGGTTGCAATAGAGTATATGGTGGGTCAGGATCAGATAATCCTGTACTTCTTGCAGGTTTGCTCCAACGCAGGTATCTGTAGCATTTTCCTGGGCATCAACAAGTCCCTGCTGCAAGGAAATATAAACCTCAGGCCATGGAAGGGGAGTAGGAGCAGCACCCATTGCCTGCCAGAATGCCATGTGGTTTTTATTCTCCATTGTTCTAATCTTCAAACCGTTGAAATCATCTATTGACGCAATTTTCTTGTTAGAGGTTGTCTCTCTGAAGGTTCCTCCCTGGAGGAAGTGGAGACAATACATATTCTTTGCCTTGTAAGCTTCGTTTATTTTTTGGGTAAACTCACTCTTGTTCAATGCATAATCAATGGTTGCTGCATCATATTTTGCAAACACCATGGGAAGGTCAAAAATTGCTACTTCAGGAACGAATGATACGGTTTGTGCAGTTTGACAAATTACAAAGTCAATGTCACCGGCAAGCATTTGGCCTTGAAGTTCCTGGTCATTTCCAAGCTGGCTGTTGGGATAATAATCTATTGTCAGCTTGCCTCCGGTTATTTCTTTAACTTTCTCAGTAATAAGTTCCCCATAGAGCTGGGCCGCAGCGCCAACTCCTGCATTATCGGCACCTATCAACACTACAGGTTCGAGAGCATCAAAGCCTCCAGGTTGTTCCGGCTGTTCCGGCTGTTCAGGTTGTTCTTGGGGTGGAGCAGGTGTAGGTGTACTCTGCTGGGCACAGGCTACCGGCAGAAATGCCATTGTTGCAATCAGCAATAATATTAATAATTTTCTCATTTTTCTCCTTCCTTTCTTTCTTTTTAATTTATACTTGAACCCTTTACAGGAGTGCAAGACTGAGCCATGGTACATAGGTTATGACAAACAAGACTATACCAAAAGCTATAATAAAAGGTATAGCTTTTTTAGCAACAATCATTGGAGGTGTATCGGATAAAGTACCAGCCACGAATAAATCCAATCCAAAGGGTGGTGTTGCCAAACCTATTGACAGGCAGCAAACCATGATAACACCAAAATGTACTGGATGGACACCCAAAGCCTGAACTGCCGGCAGCAATATAGGAGCCAGTATAACTATGGCAGGTCCCGTGTCCATAACCATTCCAAGTAATAAAAACACTATAACTACAGCCGTCAAGACACTGACACCGGTTGAAAAGTTGTCTAATATAAATTTTTCAATTATTATCGGTGCCTTAGCCAAGGCCAATACTCTTCCAAAGGCGATGGCAAAAGCTAAAACGAAGCAAAGAGGCGCATAGGTCCTGACTGCTTTTGCTAAAAATGGGATTATTTCCTTAACCGTAAAGGTCTTATATACAACCAATGAAACGAACAGAGAATAAAACACCGAAATACATGCAGCTTCAGTAGGTGTCACATAACCGGAATAAATACCCCCAAGCACTATTACCGGTGACAGCAAGGCCCAGAAGCTCTCTTTGAAGAGATTAAATAACCCTTTATCTCTTAGCTCCTTCATTTTTGCATTTATTTTCTCTTTGTCCTCTCCATGTTTCTTGCAATACCAAACGGCATAAACCATCATACCTAAACCTATTGCTATACCCGGCAATACACCTCCCAGGAAAAGGGCTCCCGTGGAAACACCCGTTGCCAGGGAGTAAAGAACAAAGGGTATGGATGGTGGTATAATTACGCCAAGGCCCCCGGATGTGGCAATCATTCCGGCAGCCCATACCTTATCGTAACCCATTTCAACCAAAAATGGTATGGTCATGGAGCCAACCGCTGCCGTTGTCGCAGGTCCGGAGCCGGAAATTGCTCCATAGAACAAACATGTTATTATTACGGCGCAAGGAAGTCCCCCAGTTAAATTACCTATAAAATAAGCGAAGAAATTAAAGAGTCTTCTGGATATACCTCCTTCAGCCATAAGTACCCCCGCCAAAATAAACAAGGGAACAGCCAATATGGGGGTAGAATCCGAGCCTGAAAAACTGTTAGCTATGAGTTGCTGAATAGAGCTGCCCGGGCCTCCCAAAAAAATCGGAGTCAAAGCACCCAGGACCATGCTTATGGCAATGGGTACAGCAAATACCAAGGCAACCATAAATACTATGAATATCCATAAAGCCATTACTCGTCACCCCCTGAATTCATATGTTCATCATCAATGTAATCCCCTGGAGTTTCCACTTCCTCCATAGCTTCCTTTAAGGTAGCTTCTAATGTTGTTTCAACTCTTACGTTGAAATTCTTTATATTCTTAACTATTTCCTGAGCTGCCCTTATTGAAGCCAAACCAAATCCTACAATAGTTGCCATATACATAATCCACATGGGTAAGTGCATAGCCGGCGAAATTTGTCCCATGTTGTGAATTTTACCGGTATAGGCAATCGCATGTCTGAAAAATACAACACATATTACTAAAATTATTAGATTCGCCACAATCTCTATTGCCCTTCTTATTTTTGTGGGCAATAAGTCCATTACAATTCCAACCTTCAACATATTGCCTTTTTTTATCGTATATCCAAGGGATAAAAAGACGGACCAAATATAGCAATATCTTGAAAATTCCTCGGGCCAGGTCATAGAGTTAAAAACATTTCGAGCAATTATTTGAGCCATCAT
>DCDC01000028.1 GCA_002316225.1 Firmicutes bacterium UBA1065
CGTTCGGTTCGCATCCGAGAGGTCGTGGGTTCGAACCCCATCATCTCCACCAATAATAAGGGGACACAGGCAATGGTAATTCCTGTGTCTTTTTTGTATGTCTGCAAAGAAACATCCCGCAATATTTTGGCGGGATGTTTTATATTTTTATACTTTATCTGTTTGCGAGTTCTTGTTTTGAATATGCTGGCTAACAACTAAAAAGGCAAAGACAAGGACACCGATCAGGTCAGTAACAGCGCTGGGGTCAATCAACAAAAGACCCGCAGCAGCGGCAGGTATTCTCTGCCACCATTTCAAGACCCGGAACATGTATCCTTCCAAGGCAGCAGAAAGAGCGTACATGCCTGCAATGGAGGTTATGAGTATCTGTATTACCTGCCGGGGCGTCGTTTCGATAAACAGCATTGCCGGGTTCAGAACGAAAATATAGGGCACGATAAAGGCTGCGATGGCCAATCGGGTGGAGTTGATTCCCGTTTTCATGGGGTTGGATTTGGCTATAGCCGCGCCCGCATAAGAGGCAAGGGCTACTGGTGGCGTAATATCGGCCACGATGCCAAAATAGAACACGAACATATGAGCCGCGATGGCAGGTACTCCCATGGCTATCAGGATGGGGGCACAGGTGGTAGCCATGATAACATAATTGGCTGTCGTAGGAACCCCCATGCCTAAAATTATGCATGCAATCATGGTGAGAACCAGGGCTATAAATAGATTGCTTCCTGCAAGTTTTACAACACCGGTGATAAGTACCTGGCCCAAGCCGGTCATGGTGACAACGCCGGCAATAATTCCAGCCGTGGCGCAGGCTACACCTACACCGACCGTATTCCTGGCGGCGTTTTCAAGGGCATCTGCAAAAGTAGACGGGGTAAGCCGGGTCTCTTTCCTGAACATGCTTACCACAATTGAAGCCCCTGTTGCTATCATAGCGCAAGTGGCCATGGTCTTATAGTTAACCGCAAGCATTACAATCAGCAGGATCAAAGGCAGCATCAGGTAGCCATTCTGAATAACCAGTTTCCGGAAATTAGGCAGCTCGTCCTTTCGAAGACCCCTCAGTCCCTCCTTCTTGGCTTCCAGGTGAACCATGATAAAGATACCGGTAAAGTACAGAACCGCCGGCAGTATTGCCTTTACGGCAATTCTGGCGTAGGGAATCCCCACCATTTCGGCCATAAGGAAGGCGGCGGCTCCCATAATGGGAGGCATTATCTGCCCGCCCGTTGAGGCGGCAGCTTCGACTGCTCCGGCAAATTCGCCCTTGTAACCGGTACGTTTCATCATGGGTATGGTTACGCTCCCGCTTCCCACTGTGTTGGCGACAGAGGAGCCGGAAACCATGCCTTCAAGGGCGCTGGCAATAACGGCCACCTTTGCAGGACCGCCGCTGGCACCGCCTACAAGGGCGTTTGCCGCCTGTATGAAGAAATCCGCTATACCGGTCTTCTCGAGAAATGCTCCAAAAATTATGAAAAGTACAATAAAGGTAGAGCACACCCCGATTGGGGTCCCGATAACACCCTCAGTGGTATAAAAGAGGTTGAAAATGATCTTCTTGAAGGATATATCTGCAAAAAGGGAATAGGTGATAAAGCCCGAAGCCACTATAACTATCGGTATGCCCGTAACCCGACGGCACGCTTCAAGAAGGAAAAGTATCCCCACAGCACCAACAACCACGTCTAAGTTGTTTATACGCCCGGCAGCCTGGACGATGCGGTCCACGTTTACAACAAAATAGAAAAAGCTTGCACTGCCCAAAATACCCATAACCCTGTCATACCAGGGGATATGATTGATGCGTTTCTTTTCTCTCGCCTGCTTTCTGACAGGGTAAAGGGAGAAAGCTATGAGTATAAGCAGTCCTGTGAAAGATGCTCTGCGGGTCCGTTCGTCCCACATGGCTATAAGGTTCATGTATACACTGAAAAGGGAAAAGCCCACCAGGAACCAGCGCATGACCCTGGCGGGAAAACCCTCAAATATACGGGTATTGGATTCCCGGTCATACTTCTCCATCATTGCCTGGACGTTTTCCATTGTACCAGCCCAACTGTCGGGTTCGTGGTTTTTCTCCTGATTATTCACGTTAATTATGTTTTCAGACACAATATCTCTTTTCTTTTTCTTAAAAAAAGGCAATAGTTTCACTCCTTAGTAAGGGGGCCGAAACAATCAGGCCCCGACAAAAAATATTTTAAGTATTAAATTTAATTATTTCATTTACAAACAAATTCCACCGGACATCCTTTCCCGCAAAGTTCTGTAAGACTATATACACGGCCGTCTATTTCCAAGCTGTGGTCATATATCTTTCCGACAACCCATATCATGCCGGACATGGGCTTATTCATGCCCGACACCACCATGGCCCCGTCTTCGGAGTAGGTCAGGGTCTGGCCTTCTTCAATTTCCGTCGGCATGCCGGCACCGAAACTGTAATACCTGGTTTCAACCGCATAAATATCCTTGTCCCATATTTCATATATGTCCGTCACAGGGGTTTTGTTCACGGAATGGATAAAGGAAATTGAGAACCGAGCCCCCTCTTCCACATGAAATACTGCGTATGTTTCTCCGCTATAGGGGTTTTGCAAAATCAGATTTGTTTGCCTGTTTGATAAAACACATGTAAGCAGGACCGCAATAGCGACTATCACTGCTGCGGCCGCTGCTACAACTTTCTTTGTTTTTTTACCTGGACCTTCTATTTAAGAACACCTATTTCTTTATAATATTTCTGGGCACCAGGGTGGAAAGGCACTGTACCGAAGCCTTCCACAGCGTTTTCAAGGGCCAGTTCCTTACCCTTGTCGTGGCCGGCGGCAATATCGTCCTTTTTTTCGAACAAGGTCTTTGTTATGGAATATACAACATCCTCGCTAACCTTATTGGAGGCTACCAGGGTTGCCTTTACCGCCACGGTCCTGACATCCTGGTCAAGGCCCCTGTATAAACCACCAGGAATGGTGTATTGGCTATAGAAGCCGTAATCATCTATCAGTTTTGCGGTATGCTCTTCGTCAACCTCAAGAATGTTAATATCCTTGGTAGTTGATAAATCCACGATGGCAGTGGTGGGAGCGCCTGCCACGCAGAAGAAAGCATCAATTTTTCCGTCTTTAAGAGCATTGGCGCTGTCGCCGAAGCTGAGGTTGTGCTTGTCAATATCGTCAAAGCTAATACTGTAAACCTCAAGAATCTGCTTGGCGTTAAATTCAACGCCACTGCCGGCATCGCCCACGGAAACTCTCTTGCCCTTAAGCTGGTCAATCGAGTTTATATCCTTGGTGGAAACAACCTGGCAAACCTCGGCATAAAGACCGGCTATAACTGAAAATCCTTCCTGGGGGCCATCGGATTCAAATAGGTCTGTGCCCGTGTAAGCATAGTAGGCCACATCGTTTTGAACCAAGGCTATATCCGCGTCACCGTCCACCAGCTCAAGGATATTGGTCTTTGAAGCACCGGAAGCGTGGGGAGTTACGGTAAGTCCATCAATATTATCCTGCAGAATCTGGGAAATAATTCCGCCGTAGGCGTAGTAGGTACCGGTGGTACCGCCTGTGGCAAGTTTCAGGGATGCGGAGCCCCCGCTGCTGTCAGTTTTGTTTCCACTGTCGGATGTCCCGCATGCGCTGAATACCATAGTCATTATCAGCGCCATTGAAATTATGGAAATAATTCTTCTTCTCAAATCTTCATCCTCCTAATTTTGCAATATATGATTTCATAAATTTCACTTTTGGAGATTATATCTTACTTTAAAACATTTTTCAAGGTAATTTTTGAAATATATTTTTACAAAATTGCAAAATTCAAATTAAACTATGCTCCTTTTTCATTAAAAAGAAACATCCCGCAATATTTTGGCGGGATGTTTTATATAATTTGGAAGAAGATAAAAAAAGTATTATCGCCATAATTTTCTCCATATTTTCATTAATTATACATATATTTTAAAAATTTTTATATTAATGTTATAAGCTTGGGGTTGCAGGTAACAAGTTATCCGAAGTATTGTGCAGTGATGGTGATAGTTTGAAAAAAAATGCTTTTTTATTTTTACCAATTTTTATACTATACGCTGCGGTTTTCAGATTTATATATTTGGAAAACGGCCTGTCACTTATAGTGGAAGCATGTTTTCCAATATTTGCAGGCATACTATTGGCTGCGGTCCTGAACCCCCTTTTGGTTTTTTTTGAAAAAACACTGAGAGTCGAAAACAGGTATCTGGCCCTCATGATGACTTATTGCTTTGTTTTTTTCCTTATATGGCTCGTGGTAAAAACCCTTGCACCCAATATCATAAACAGTGTTGTTCAGTTATCAAAAGATATACCCGGGCTTTACCGGAAAGCAAATAATCTGCTGTCTTTTTTTAGCGATGACATAATAGTAAAATTATATCTTGCTGAAATTGCACAAAAATTATCTTCCTTGCTAACCTCCCTGATAAACAAGACCCTGACAAAGGTAATAGATATATTTACGGCCTTTGCCAATGCCTTGCTGTCAATAATCATTTCCGTCTACGTCCTGATTGACAAAAAAAATATTGAAGGTTGGTTCAAGGATTTTATGGGTCTTTTTGCCGGCAAGAAGGCAGCAAATGACATGATTAAGATAATCCATGTTTTATACCGGAATGTTTCAAGCTACATATCAGGAAAGGCAAGCTCTTCACTCATTATGGCCCTCTTTGTTTTTGCCGGCTCAAAATATATCATAAAATGCCCTTATCCTGTTATTGACGGAATGGCAATAGGGATAACCAATATGATTCCCTATTTCGGCACCTTCCTGGGAGCTATCCCCATAGTCTTAATCAATACTTTATATGAACCCGAGAAAGGATTTCTCCTGCTTATTTTAATTTTAATCCTGCAGCAAGTGGAAAACCTCATTATAGACCCAAAAATTTTAAGCAGTCACTTGTCGATAAAACCCCTAACAGTTATAATTTCCATAGTAATCGGCGGCAGCTTCTTTGGACCCTTGGGGCTATTTTTGGCAGCTCCTGTCGCGTCTTTGATAAAATCAGTTGTAGATGTTTACATGTTGAAAAAAATGAATAAAAATGTTCAAATTATCGATAAATCATAATAAAATGCACTGCTTGTGGATTAATCTGTTGACAAGTGGCAAAAAAGGAATAAAATTTGTGTATAACTCATCACCTTAGTTATAAAGTGTTAATAAATTATAAATGGAAAATATATGTGGAATAACAAAAGATACCATACCCTGGATTATGAACTGAAAAAAATATTTGGAGAGAAGGCAATTAAACTGTCAATCGACGGGAATTTTACCTGCCCCAACAGAGACGGTACAATCGGCTTAAGGGGTTGTATTTTTTGCAGTGAAAGAGGTTCCGGGGATTTCACATTAAGGGGAAAAACCATAACCGAGCAAATTGAAAAACAAAAATCTCTCATGTCAAAAAAGTGGAATAGCTCAAGCTATATAGCATATTTCCAAAATTACACCTCCACTTATGACACCCCGGAAAATTTGAGGGAAAAATACAATGAAGCTTTAAGCTGTGAAAACATAAAGGGTATAGCCATAGCCACCAGGCCTGACTGCATATCCCATGAGGTTGCGGCTATTTTGGATGAGCTTAACAATAAAACCTTTTTGTGGGTGGAACTGGGGCTTCAATCAATTCATGACAAAACGGCTGAATTCATAAGAAGGGGTTTCAGCATGGAGCAGTTTAATAAAGCTGTCGATATTTTAAGAAATAAAAATATTAAGACCGTGGTCCATTTAATCATGGGGCTTCCCGGTGAATCTAAAGGGGATATGCTGGAATCGGTTAAATATGTTTCTGATTTGAATATTTGGGGTGTCAAAATTCACATGCTCCATGTTTTAAGGAATACCGATTTGGCTGAATTTTATGAAAAAAACCCTTTTAAGATATTATCCCGGGAAGAGTATGTGGATTTGGTCTGTGATGCTTTGGAGTTATTGAAAAAGGATATAGTCATCCACCGGCTGACGGGGGACGGGAAAAAATCAGATTTAATTGAGCCCAGGTGGACCCTGCACAAGCTGAAAGTCTTGTCCGACATTGATAAAGCATTGGAAATCAGGGAAAGTTTTCAAGGTAAAAATCTTCCATTGTAATGTTAATGTAATACTAATTAAATTGATATAAGGTATAATAATATTAAGGAAATACTATGAATATAGTATTTTTTTAATTGAGCAGATCAGGGATTGATAATATGAAAAAAGTAATATTTTTTATAATAATTTTAATATTGCTTACATCTTTTGCAAATATATATGGTGTCAGCTTTAATGATATAAAAAAAGACTACTATCTGGAAGAAGCCCTGGGAGTCCTGTCAAGCTATGAAGTTATTCAAGGCTACCCGGATAATAGCTTCAGACCTGACAGGATAGTGACTCGTGCTGAAATGGCAAAAATTATAACCGTTGCAGCAGGTTTCAATGAATTCTCTAAAAACATGACAACCGTATATGAAGATATGCACGGGCACTGGGCTGAAAGCTACGTGGAGCTTGCAAAGGGATTGGGGATTGTTAAGGGAATTTCACCAACCGTCTACGGTCCGGATAACCAGATAAAGTTTGAAGAAGCCTATACAATGATATTGAGGCTTTTGGGCTATACCGATGAATCTTTGGCCGGAACCTGGCCTTCCAATTATTATAAAAAAGCATTGGAGTTGAATTTGTTTGAAAATGTCAATACTGATGCTGAATTTGCCTCCAGAAGAGATATTACAATAATGCTCTATAACGCATTAAGGATGAATTTGGTTACGGTAAAGGACAACAACTCTCTCAACATAACCAATAAAACCCTTATTTCAAAGCTTGGCAAAGTGGTGACAAGAGAAATAACAATCAAAGACTTGAATGAAGATAGTTTTGACTTCACGGATTACTTGTTCAACAAGTGGGATGTTTATTATGACAATAAAGGAAACCCGGTACATTTAAACAACCCCCGATTTAATGAATTTTCCGGGCTTGTCACCAGCTTCCTTTCGAACAAAGTTATCTTTGTGACCGATGATTTCGGCAATGTGAGAGTTTTTAAGGTTCCTAACGTTCCCATCATCGTCAACGGAGCCAGGGGCTCTTTCAATGATTTAAACGAGGCAAGATTAAAAATAGTTTATGAAGATGATTCTTTTAAAGGTGAAATAATAGGCATCATAGCCTATAAGGCAACCGATGTGATTGTCGTAGAGAAAGAAGACCTCTATAAAGAAGGAAGCAGGCAATTTGCCGGTAAAAGCCTTCCTGTAAGCAATTCTGAAGTCAATTATAAAAAGCTGCATATAACAGGCGATGCCAAATCCCTGGATGATATCAAAGTAAATGATGTAGTTTACTTTTATGAATCCAATGACGGCAGTAATTCGCCCCTTACCTTGCAGGTCTTAAGATCCAAGGTTGAAGGTGTTATTACAAGTGTCGAAAGTTCAAAGGAAAACACCTTTTATACCATAAACAATATTACCTATATGACGGGAAAGGATTTTATTTTTACCGAAAAGGCAAGTGTAAATGATACGGTTACTTTGATATTGGATAAAAACAACAATATCATAAAACTCTATATCAACAAATACGGTAAAAAACCTTCAACCTACGGCATTGTAATCAGCTCTTCAAACGGGACAACAGGCAATGCCTCAGCCCGAATACTGGACGAGAACGGGGGACTTAAGACTTATCTCCTGGCAGATAATTCAAGTGTGGTAAGGGTTCTTGAAAATGATTCTAATGTTTTAAGGCAATCTCTGATTAAGGCCAATGACCTGGTCATGTTTGACCCTGTACAAAACGGAACCTTAAAAATAATTAATTTAATGCCCACACGGAATATTGCAGCCTCCTACAACAGCCAGACACAAACTTTAGAAAACGGTTATTACATTACATCAGATACCTTTATAGTATATGAAAACAACAAGCAGTATCAGGTGCTGTCAACGTCTCAACTTAACGGATACCTGGAAGGAAAAGCGGTTGTAAATTATTCGGGACATATAGATGCCATATATCTTACCAAGGGACTTAAAAATTCCACCGGTATAACCATTACACCCGAAACACAGCAAAACTACAATGGTACCATATACGGCGTAATAAAAGGGGTTACAAAGATAGATGACGAAACAAGCCACCTGCAGTTTTTTAACAACAGCAGCGTATTTTCGGTATCAAACACATCTGCGGCAGGCAAGAATATTTCATCAATGATGAACTCCTATGTGAGGGCGGTTATTGTCAACGGGGTGGTTTCCAGTATTGAAAAAGTAACTCCAGAGACATCAAGAATACAGATAACGCAAGTTTATGCGAATCAAATGCTTATTGACAATATAACCTATATGGAATATTCTCAGGACATTGAGGTTTATATTTGTACCCTGGACAATTCCGGGAATATAAAAAGCTTTGCACAAGGCAGCAAAAAAGACATCAAACCGGGGTCCACAGCCCAGCTGTATGACCTGTACGGAGGGTTTGACGGAGTTATTGATGTAGTGTTGATATTTAAATAAAATTTTAAAAAGATGACATGGGGGTCATCTTTTTTTTTACAATTATTGATAAAATAATATAGATTTGCTATAATTTATAGAGTAATCAAAGTCGGAGAACATTCTTTAAGATGTATCTCCATACCAATATAGGAGGTTCGAATAAATGAACGAAAAACTTAGGCCTGCATGGGTTGAGGTGAACAGAGAAAAAGCAATACATAATTTTCTGGAAGTTAGAAGAGCAGTAGGACCCAACGTAAAAATATGCGCCGTTGTCAAAGCAGACAGCTATGGAATGGGAGCCCTGGAAATGTCTAAGATGTACCTTGAAAACGGTGTGGATATGTTTGCGGTGGCAGTGATAGGTGAAGCTCTTGAGCTGAGAGAAGAGATAAAAGGTAAGGACATCCTTGTGCTTGGTTACACATCAGAAGAATTTTATGAAGATGCAATTGAGAACGACATTACATTGACTATTTATAACTATGGCCATGCCGTAAGATTGAACGAAACAGCAAAGAAACTGAACAAGAAGGCAAAGATTCATATCAAAGTTGAAACAGGCATGAACAGGTTAGGATTCTTGCCTACAGAAGAAAATGCGGATTATGTGGCAAAAATAGCAAAAATGGAGAACATTAAAATTGAAGGCGCTTTTTCGCATCAGGCAAAGGCCGATGAAAGAGACAAAACAACTGCTCACATGCAGGCCGGCAGGTTTATAAAATTCATGGGAATGCTTGAAGAAAGAAATGTTGAGATTCCCGTTAAACATATTGCAAACAGTGCAACTATAATTGAAATGCCCGAGTATTATTTTGATATGGTAAGACCGGGCATTATATTATCGGGATTCTATCCTTCCGATGAGGTGGACACCGAAAAATACAAATTCAAAATTTGCGTAACCCTAAAGGCAAAGGTTGCAAACGTAAAAACAATAGACGCAGGAGAAGGTGTCGGCTATGGTCATTTATACAAGGCAGATAAGCCGGTTGTAGTAGGAACCATTCCTCTTGGCTATGCAGACGGATATTCAAGATTGTTATCTAACAAGGGTTATGTGGTCATAAAGGGAGTAAAATGTCCAATACTGGGAAAAGTATGCATGGATCAATTTATGGTGGATTTGTCCAATGTGGATAACCCCCAGATAGGAGATATAGCTATAGTTTACGGCGATGGAACTGATGGAGCGATGACTGCAGAGGATGTAGCCAACATGAGGGGTACCATTTCCTATGAAGTGCTGACAAATTTAGCCGTAAGAAGACTTCCAAAAATATATGTTTAAGGAGCATTTTATGGATTTTAAACTAATCGAGAAAAACGATAATGAGCTTTACAGTTACATGATGGAGGAAAAAGAAAGACAAAGCATCAATATTGAGTTAATAGCATCGGAAAATTTTGTTTCCGAAACGGTTTTGCAGGCTATGGGGAGCCATTTGACCAATAAGTATGCTGAAGGATATCCCGGCAGAAGGTATTACGGAGGATGTCAATTCGTTGACAAGGTAGAAAACCTGGCAATAGAAAGAGCCAAGAAAATCTTTGGGGCAGACCATGCCAATGTTCAGCCTCATTCTGGCTCTAATGCCAATTTCGGGGTATACTTTGCAGTACTTAAACCCGGTGACAAAATACTGGGCATGGACTTGGCTCATGGAGGACACCTGACTCATGGAAGTCCCGTAAACATGTCAGGCACTTATTTCCAGATTTCCTTTTACGGCGTAAACAGGGAAACCGAAATGATTGATTATGATGAAGTAAGGGAAATCGCAAAAAAAGAAAGACCTAAACTGATAGTGGCAGGAGCCAGCGCCTATTCAAGAATAATTGATTTTAAGGCATTCAGGGAAATTGCCGATGAAGTCGGTGCTTATTTCATGGTGGATATGGCTCATATTGCCGGAATAATAGCTGCAGGCCTTCATCCTAATCCTGTAGAATATGCAGACTTTGTTACCACCACCACCCATAAAACCCTAAGAGGACCCAGGGGTGGAATGATTTTGTGCAGACAGGAATTTGCCCAAAAAATAGATAAGGCCATATTCCCGGGTATCCAGGGAGGTCCTTTGATGCATATTATTGCAGCTAAGGCAGCGTGTTTCAAGGAAGTCTTGGAAGATGATTTCGTAGCCTATCAAAAACAGATCTTGAATAATGCGAAAAAACTGTCTGAGGAACTCATGAACAGGGGATTCAGAATTGTATCCGGCGGTACCGACAATCATTTGATGCTGCTTGATTTGAGAAACAAGAATTTAACAGGGAAAGAAGCAGAAAAAATACTGGATGAAATCCATATTACCACAAACAAAAACACTATACCCTATGATCCTCAAAGCCCCTTTATAACCAGTGGTCTCAGAATAGGAACCCCGGCGGTGACCACCAAGGGTATGAAGGAAGCTGAAATGGCCGAGTTGGCGGATATTATAGATTCAGCTCTCACCAGGAAGCAAGAAATTGAAGTGTTAAAAGGACGAGTATTCGAGCTGACTTCAAAATTTAACTAAACATAAAACAGACAATCATTAATATAATTTAATAGATTGTCTGTTTTTATTAGTCCCTACCTAAAGTAAAAGCAAATTATTATTTTTGTACGCATTAAGCGGATGGTTGTATGTAGCAAGCAGAAAATTCTCTTGCAAAATGATATTTTCGGTGTTATAATCAATAGAAATTTATAATGATGAGGAGAGAGTATATGAAAAAAGTATTATCTTTATTATTGAGCTTATTAATGGTTCTGACTTTGTTCACAGCCTGCAGCCAACCAAACAACGGAGGTCCTTCAAACCAGGAACCGCAAACCGGAGGCGAGGAAGAACCCGGTACTGAAGAAGACGTCATTAAAATTGGTGTGTTCGAACCTCTGACAGGAATGAACGGAGGCGGCGGTCAACAGGAACTTGGCGGCATTCAGTACGCAAATAAAATGTATCCCGAAGTATTGGGTAAAAAGATAGAATTGGTTGTAGTTGACAACAAGAGTGACAAGGGCGAAGCAACCACCGCGGTTACACGTCTTATCGAAAAGGATAAGGTTGTTGCCATAATCGGTTCATACGGTTCAGCTGTTTCCATAGCAGCAGGTGATATCATAAAGAATGCACAGATTCCTGCAATGGGCGCTTCTTGTACAAATCCCATGGTAACACAAGGTAATCCTTTCTACTTCCGTGCATGCTTCCTAGACCCCTTCCAGGGCAAGGTAATGGCTACCTACGCTGTTGAGCAGGGAGCAAAGACAGCAGCTGTTATCATGCAGAATGGAGATGACTATTCTGTGGGTCTTGCAAATTTCTTCATAGATGCTTTTAAACAATTGACCGGGGATCCGAACAGCATAGTTGATGTTTCGGAATTCCAGCTGAATGAATCTGACTTCAATGCAATTCTTACAAACATCAAGGCAAAGAATCCTGATGTAATATTTGCCCCAAGTGCGGCAACCACAGCCCCCTTAATCATTAAACAGGCAAGAGACCTTGGAATCGATGCCTTGATAATGGGTGGAGATACCTGGGAAAATCCTGCCCTTATCGATGTTGCCGGAGAAGCTGCAGAAGGTGTAGTTCTTTCAACATTCTTTGACGAAAATGACCCTGTTACAAATGAAGCAAAGAAATTTGTTGAAGGCTACAAAAAAGAATTGGCAGGCAAGGAACCTATAATTCCTGCAGTTGCAGCATTGGGTTATGATGCTTACATCCTCCTTAGAGATGCAATCGAAAGAGCAGGTTCAACAGACGGTGTCGCAATAAGAGATGCATTGAAAGCAACAAAAGATTTTGAAGGAGTTACGGGAATCATTAACTTCACCGAAGAAGGAGATGCCGATAAGAACCTTGCAGTTATAAAGACAATTAAAGACGGACAATTCGTATTTGTGGATTCGGTAGAAGTACAATAACTCGTTTGAATATTCAAGGGCGAACTGTTCGTTCGCCCTTTTACAGTTAAATAATTCGGAGGAAAAGATATGACAGGTCAACTTTTCTTGCAGCAGCTTATCAACGGTATCTCCCTTGGAAGCCTCTATGCCCTTCTGGCAATAGGATATACAATGGTTTATGGTATTTTAAGACTTATCAATTTTGCCCATGGGGATATTTTTATGATGGCAGCTTATTTTATGATATTCAGCATTATGACATTCAAACTGCCATGGTTTATTGCAATAATAATAGTAATTGTAGCAACTGTTGCCTTGGGTGTCTTGATAGAAAAAACTGCTTATAAACCCTTAAGGAATGCTCCCCGTATGTCCATAATGATTTCTGCCATAGGAGCGTCATTTCTTTTGGAAAATTTGGCAACCTATTTATTTACCGGTGTCCCCAAGGGATTTCCGGACATAAAGGTATTGACAACAGCAGTGAAATTAGGGAGTCTTTCATTGACCATTGCAACCTTGATTACCCCTTTTGTCACCCTTCTTCTTCTATACCTTGTGCTTTTCATAACCAATAAGACCAAAATAGGTATGGCTATGAGAGCAGTATCAAAGGATTTTGAAACAGCCAAACTGATGGGAATAAACATTAATAAGGTTATATCTTCAACCTTTGTTATCGGCTCGTCCCTGGCAGCAATCGGGGCTATTCTCTGGGGCTCAAGATATCCTTCCATAATGCCTCTTACAGGCGTTATGCCTGGACTAAAATGCTTCATAGCAGCCGTATTGGGAGGTATCGGCAACACTGCAGGGGCGGTAGTTGGAGGATTTATATTAGGTATGGCAGAAATCATGCTCGTAACCTTTCTGCCGGCCTTTACCGGTTACAGGGATGCGATGGCATTTGTTATATTGATAGTCGTATTATTGGTTAAACCGACAGGACTACTTGGAGAGAAGGTGACAGATAAGGTATGATAGATAAAATTAATAATAAGAAAACCAGGTTGCTTTTAAATATTCTGCTTATAGTAATATTTGCAACGGTAATAATACTTCTGGATACAGATGTGATAGGTGATGCCTATATAAGGCGTATATTGAATTTATCTGCCATTTATGCGATTGTGAGTGTTTCGATGAACTTAGTCAATGGCTTCACGGGACTGTTTTCTTTGGGACAGGCCGGTTTTATGGCAATCGGGGCTTATTCGGTGGCGATATTCACTGTCCCCTTAGCTGAAAGGGCTAAAATATTCTATATTACCCCTCAGAATCCTTTTTTAGCGCAAATTGAGCTGCCCTTTATTGTGGCCCTGCTCCTGGGAGGATTTCTGGCAGCCCTGGTTGCAATTATGATAGGGGTCCCGGTTCTCAGGTTAAAAAGCGACTACTTAGCCATAGCAACCTTAGGCTTTTCGGAAATAATACGAATTGTTTTTACAAATATTAAATCAATAACCAACGGTGCCTTGGGAATTAAAAATATACCTACAATGCCTACCATGTGGGTTTTCTTTGGTATAGCCATAATTTCCATCGGCTTTATGCGGCTCTTGATAACCTCCAGCTACGGTAGGGCCTTTAAAGCAATAAGAGAGGATGAAGTAGCAGCAGAAGCAATGGGTATCAATTTATTCAAACATAAGGTAATGTCATTTAGCATAGGAGCATTCTTTGCCGGAATCGGAGGAGGACTTTTAGCAACCCTGTTTGCTACGGTAGACCCTAATCAATTCTATTTTCCTGTTACCTACAACTTCCTTTTGATTATAGTATTAGGTGGAATGGGAAGCATATCAGGCACCATAATAGCATCCTTTTTGGTGACGGCAGGACTTGAGATACTGAGATTCTTCGATGAACCTTTAACTTTGTTTGGAATAAACATTGCCTTGTTCCGTCCGGGCTTGAGGATGGTTATATTCTCAATTCTCCTTATGCTCCTGGTACTCTTCTTCAGAAATGGTCTCATGGGACAAAAGGAATTGTCCTGGAAGCTTATTTTTGATTGGTTTTCCGGCAAGATCAGCAGAAAAAGGACCGGTCAGGGAGGTGGTATACAATGAGTATTCTAAAAGTTGACAATGTTACCATGAAATTCGGTGGAGTTACTGCTGTCAACAATCTTAACATAGAAATTCAGGAAGGAAGAATAGAAGCCTTGATTGGTCCTAACGGGGCAGGAAAAACAACCGCCTTTAATGTTATTACCGGTGTTTATATGCCTACCGAAGGTAATGTCTACTACAAGGGTGAAAAGATTACAGGCCTCACCCCTGACAAAATAACGAAAAAGGGTATTGCACGAACCTTCCAGAATATAAGATTGTTTAAAAATCTAACCGTATTTGAAAACATACTGATTGCCAATCATCTGAGATTGAATTCAAATTTCTTGTCCGGCACCCTTAGGCTTCCCTGGTACAGCAAGGAAGAAAAGCAGATGCGGGAAAAATCGGAGATGCTTTTAGAAAAATTGGATTTGTTAAGATTAAAAAATGAAATAGCTCACTCACTTCCATATGGGGAGCAGCGAAAATTAGAGATAGCCAGGGCTCTTGCCACAGATGCGGACCTTCTGCTCCTGGATGAGCCTGCAGCAGGTATGAATCCTTCCGAAACAATGGAACTGTCAGAGTTCATTCATACCATTAGAGATGAATTTAAGCTTACGATTTTTATGATTGAGCATCATATGGATTTGGTTATGGAAATATCAGAAAAGATCTATGTTTTGGATTTTGGCCAGCTAATTGCTCAAGGAACGGCAGATGAGGTTAAAAATGACCAAAGAGTAATTGAGGCTTACCTGGGGGTGGAAGAAGATGCTTAGAATTAATGATCTTTATGTAAATTACGGAGGAATATCCGCAGTCAAGGGCATCAGCATGCATGTTCCCGAAAAGTCAATCGTAACCTTGATAGGTGCCAACGGAGCGGGAAAAAGCACCACCCTTAAGGCCATAGCAGGGCTTGTAAAAGCCAGAAGCGGCCAAATCTTGTTCCAGGGTGAAAACATACTCGGAAAAGATGCCATAGATATTGTTGCAAGGGGAATCACCATGATTCCGGAAGGAAGAAGAGTCTTCGTCAACCTGACTGTACTGGAAAATCTGAAAATAGGCGCTTACCTCAGGAAAGACAATATTGAGGATGATATAAAAAGGGTTTATGATTTATTCCCAATACTGAAGCAAAGAGCATGGCAATTGGCCGGTACCTTGTCCGGAGGCGAGCAGCAGATGCTGGCAGTAGGAAGAGCCTTAATGGCCAGGCCTAAAATGATAATGATGGATGAACCCTCCCTGGGTTTGGCTCCCTTGATAGTAAATGCCATATTTGACATTATAAAAGAAATAAACAAGCAGGGGACCACAATTCTGTTAATCGAGCAAAATGCCAA
>DCDC01000131.1 GCA_002316225.1 Firmicutes bacterium UBA1065
ATAATTCCTTGACTGCATACCTGTCTCTTTCGGTTGTGGTGGGAGATTTAAAAAAGAGGGTATCAGAGATTATCCCAGATAAGATGAGACCTGCCATATCCCTTTGTATTTCAATGTTGTTTTCCCTGTACATCTGAAAAATTATGGTGCTGGTGCTCCCCACGGGTGTGTTTCTGAAGCTGATGGGAATTGATGTTTTAATGTCCCCTATTTTATGATGGTCTATGACTTCCAGTATTTCCGCTTCTTCTATACCATCGGCGCTTTGGTTCATTTCATTGTGGTCTACCAATATTACCTTTTTCTTCTTGGGATTTATCAAATGTCTCCTGCTGAGCATGCCCAGGTATTTTTTATCCCTTGATATTATGGGGAATTTGGAATGTCTGGACTGCTCGATGTCCTCCTTGCAGTCATTCAAGTAGCCTTCCTCCGAAAAGAGCATGATGTCATCCTTTTTCATGATATCATCCACATATTTGGCAAGAGATATGTTTTTAGCAGTATAATAGGTCTGATAAGGGGTGCTTATCATATTAACCTTATTTTTGGCAGCCATGTCAATAAGTTCATCGGTTACCATCAAGTCTCCCGTAACAATGATAAGCTTTACCCTTGATTCAATGGCATACCTTATGACATCATACCTGTCACCGGTGATTACAATGGTATTCTCATTTAAAACATCGGTTTTTCTCAGGGTTCTTTCCTCAAAAGCTGCTATAATTACATTACCCCTGATTACTTCGTCAAATTTCAAAATTTCTTTTCCAAGAAGGGTCTCGATTATATTGTCATAAGAGGTGCATAAATAATGCTGATCCGTATTTATCAAACTCATGGCAATATCTTTCATGGTAATCAAGCCGCACAGGTTGTTGTCTTCATCAACTATGGGAAGGGTCCTTAGTTTCTTTTCATTCATGTAAAAATAAGCAAAATGGACAGACTGTTGCCTGGTAAAGGGCTTTACCTTGTCATAATCCAAATCCTTTATTTGAATCCTGACATTATCTAAAATGTCAGGCATATCTACATTGAAATATTTTAAAACAAATGCCGTTTCCTTGTTTATATTTCCTAAAATATAAGCTTTTGAAGGCTCATTCAGCTTATTTTTCAAATGAGCCAAAGCAATTGCGGAACATACGCTGTCGGTATCGGGAGTTTTATGTCCGAAAATCATGTTGTATTTCATAGTTTACCTCATTAATCTTTTTTCAACCCCTTATTTAAAACGCAAATCTTTTCCGTAAAATTTCAAGGGAATAAAATTATTTAATATTCTGGATGTAATCCTGTCCGTATAGGTATCTCTTAACTGCTCCAAGGACAAATTCGTCGAAATTATAGTTTTTTTCTCGCTTATCATTCTTTCATTTATAATGTTGAAAAGTTCGGCATTTGTAAATGAATTGCCCACCTCCGTTCCAAGGTCGTCAATGATAAGCAAATCGCAGTCAAAAATCATATTGTAATTAATCCGGTTTTCTTCGCTTTCATTAAGCTTGTTGAACTTGTGGTTTTCTATTATTTCAAATAAGGAAAAGGCAGTTTGATATAAAACCGAAACCTCTTTCTTTAATAGTTCATTGGCTATACAGTTGCACATGAAAGTTTTGCCTAATCCTGTTCCACCGTAAAAGAGAAGGTTCATGCTGGAAGTGTGGAAGTTGCTGCAAAAATCCTCGCTTATCTCCAAAACATAGTACATATTCTGCCTTGGTGTAAGTTTTTCATTCTTGTAGGGTTCATTGCTGAAAATATTTATATCGAAGGTATTAAAATTTTCTTTTTCAAGCATTTTATCCATATTGGATACTTGAAAAAGATAATCTATTATCTGCCTGTTGAAACAGCTGCACCTTTTCCCGTCCTGAGTATAACCGGTATCGTTACATTTTTTGCATTCATATTCTATGTCCAGATAATTTTCCGGAATATTGTTATTCTTGTAAAGGGCCTCTTTTTCTCTTTTCAAAGCATCAACTTCCAGCCTCAGTTTTCTTACCTGGGTATCCAAATCCTCAGGCTGGGACAAATAAATCTTCGATAATTTTATACTGGATAAATTCAGTTCCTTGTCAATTTCAGCCAGGCGGGGGAAGGCCCTGTAGAGCTTTTCCCTTTTCAAGTCTGCTTCATGAGAGGCTCTCAATCTTTTTTTATTGTATTCGGTCATTATATTTTCTATAATTTGCTTATTCATCCCTGTCTTCCTCCGGAATTGCCAAACCTAACTTGTTAAGCTTCTTTTCAAACCTTTCCCTTGCTATTTTTTCCAGGTCTTCTCCCGTAATATCATCACTTTGGATAAAATTATGAAATTTATTTTTGGTTTTTGAGCTTTCCTTTTTTGCCTTTACCGGCTTTTTATCATTTTTTAAATCTTCCGGACTTTTGAAGCCGTTAATGTACCAGTCATTAAGGATCTTGTCAAAATAATTTAAGTTAGGATTGTTGATTTTTGTCGAATTATCAAGACACCTTAAAATCATCTCCATAGAAAATTCCCATTCATCAATCCATTTGTCAATTAGTCTCATTTCAGCCTCGGTCAGGGTTCGGTTAAAACCTAAAGCCTTGCTTATCCGCGAGTATGTTGAAAACCTGTCGTTGCGTTTTTCCAGGTATTCAACCATTGTATCAACATCAACCACTCCCGCATCATACCAGGCGGAAACTACAGACTCTATGTAGCTGAATCTTTTTATTTTTTTGTTGTTAACGCAATAACTGAAAGCTTGTGTCATAAGGAAGGGAGAAGTTTTATACTTGTTCAGCCAGGTGATTATTTTTTGCTTTTCGCTTATTTTTAAAGGTCTCCCCATCATATCCTCTATTTCTTCCATCATGGTCTTTATCTCAGGATTCTTCCCGGCGGAGATCAATTTGTCGGTATCGTCATGCTTGTTGTTTTTTACATCATGTAAGTGCTTGTACACCTTATCCATATAGTATTGCTTGAGATTGACAAATTCAACTATATAATTATACTCTTCCTCCGTCTCGTGCTTGATGATTATGCCTTCGCTTTCCCAATAATTCCAGGCATTCAATACATCTGCCAGGGGCAGCTTTAAATTTTTTGCAAGAGTCTCATTGTTAAAGTTCTGCCCTTCCCTGGCCCATTTGTATCCCATGAGGTATACCTTCACGTAAGTCCCGTCAGCTTCAGGCATGTAGTCGTTTATAAAAATATTATCTATGGGGGTATCTCCCAGTTCAAACTTTGCTTCTTCAAGAATAAAATACATGAATGACTCCTCTTTTTATTAATAATTCTTCATTTATTTTGTGATATAATTGTAATAATCCTATTATGATATTGTGAAAACATTTTCTGATTAAAATATTGACATTTTGGGATAAAATCGAATATAATGAATCAAGATATACTAAGGAAACTTATTAACCTTATTATATCATTTTTTTATTTAAAAGAAAAACACTATTTTATTGTGATATGTGTTAAATAATTTGGCTGGGAAGTAACGATATGAAAGATAGAAATTTATCATTTATCATGAATAATAAAAATTCTAATAATACAGTATTCCTTCAATTAGATGAAAAAAAAGATAGACAACCCCATCGAATCACCAAACGAGTCAAAGGAACAATCGCCCTATTTCTTGTAACAATAATGATACTAAGCCTAATCTACGCATCTGATTATTTAAAAACCCACGAAAACAACGTATACGCAACCGATAGCTACTCAATTATGTCCGGCGAAAATGAGCTGTGCCGGGTAAGAGACCCGGAACTGCTGGATAAAGTATTGAAGAAAATAGATAAAGAACTGGAAAGAAAATTCAATCATGAAATTAAAATAGAAAGCAAGTTCGATTTGGTTGCCTCAAAAGCAAAAGACAAGGAAATAGCAAGCGAAGATCAGCTCTACCAATTGGTAAAATCAAATATAGTATATTCCATAATGGCATACCAGATAAATGTTAACGGTGAAAAAATAGGGATAGTCAATTCCGAATATGAGGCCCAGAGCGTAATTGAAGAAGTTAAGAATTATTTCACCAAGAACTATGACAAGGAAACCCTGCTGGAAGTCACCACGGTTGAAGACATAGAAATAAAACAGGTAAAAGCAACCAATGCAGAGATCCAGGATAAAGATAAACTTATAGAATACATAATAAAAGGAACCAACGAAGAAAAGAAATACATAGTAGAAAAAGGTGATTCATTCTGGTCCATAGCAGAGCATTTCAACATGGATTTGGAAGAATTACTCTTAGCAAACTCGGCCAGCGGAGATGAAATCCTTCAAATAGGCGATGAAGTGAATTTAATAGTACCAAAGCCCTTCATAAATGTACAAGTAAAGCGAAAAGTCACACTGGAAGAAAAAATGCCCTATGAAACTGAATACACATATGTTTCATACATGTACAACGATGAAGAAATTGTAACTAAAAAGGGTAAGTACGGTATATCGGAAGTTGAAGCAATTGTGACCGAACAAAACGGTATTGTAGTTGCAAAAGAAATATTGTCGGAAAAAGTTATTACAGAACCGGTGAAACAAGTAGTAACGGTAGGAACACAAGACCCGCCGCCCAAGCAAGGGACCGGATACTTTATAAACCCCCTTCCCGGCTCTATGATAACATCCAGGTTCGGATCCAGGGCAGGAGGCTTCCACTTGGGTCAGGATATGGCAAAGCCGACAGGTTCGTCAATTAAGGCCGCAGATGGAGGAACGGTGATCTTTGCAGGCTGGTCCGGAACTTACGGTTACATGGTGGACATAGACCATGGAGGCGGTTTTACGACAAGGTATGCCCATTGCAGCGAAATTTACGTATCCGTGGGTGAGAAGGTCTATCAGGGCAAAATAATTGCAGCTGTAGGCTCAACGGGATTAGCATCGGGACCTCACTTGCACTTTGAAGTTAGAAAATACGGCTCGGTAGTAAATCCAGCTTCATATATAGGAACACAATACAGATAATGTTTTAGATAAAATATCAAAGCCGATAAAAATTTATCGGCTTTTTTAATTGCAAGGTTTTCTTGTTTTGCGCCCTGTTAAATGACAAATTTTACCTTATTTATAAAAAAATATTTCTTGCATTTTTGCCTCCTCCGTTATAATATGAAAAAATATTTTGCAATTTAGCACCCTTGACTAAGTGATAAAGGACGGACAAATGTTATATTTAGATTCTAAATTTATGGAAGTAGCCCTTCCCATTATTGAGCATAAAGAGTATCAACAAATGAGATATATTAAACACCACGATGAAAGCGTGTTTGAGCATTCCATGAAAGTTGCCTATCGTGCCTATCAGATAGCTTACAAAAGAAATCTGGATTGGAAATCAACGATAAGAGGAGCCTTGCTCCACGACTTTTTCCTATATAAATTCAAAAAATGTTTCAGCTTAAGAATAATAACTGATTCTATAAAACATACGATTGTTCATCCCATAATTGCCTTTGAAAATGCGGTTAAATACTTTGAGCTGAATAAAAAAGAAGAAAACATAATAAAGGGACACATGTTTCCTTTTGGTTTCCCAAAATCCAGGGAAGCATGGATCGTAAGCTTTGTGGACAAGTATATTGCTGTATTTGAATACTCTTCCAACTTTAAGAAAATGCTCTTTGGGAAGCAGCCGGCATTCCAATCAGAATAAGTATTGTAGCTGTGAGCAACCGGCAGTGTCATTTCTATAAATAACCCATAGTGTCATTGCTATGAATATCCCATATTGTCATCCTGAGGGCTTTAGCCCGAAGGATCTATTAAGATCCTTTGCGTTGCCAGGATGACAATTCAGTATCAGACAACTCAACGTTGTCTTTTTTTGTTTTATAATTAATCTGTTTAATTTTCACATAAATGGGTAATATCTAAATATATATTAATAAATACTTGAAAGGGGCTGACTAAATGAAAATATCTATCTATGGCAAGAATTTGCAACTTACCGATTCATTAAGAGAGGCAGCAATAAAAAAGATAAGGAGACTGGATAAATTTTTTCAGCAAGACGTAGAGGCAAAGGTAGTTTTAAGCATTGAAAAAAAAATACATAAGGTAGAAGTAACCATTCCCTTTAACGGCAGAATCGTACGAGTTGAAGAATCCTCCGACGACATGTATAACGCCTTGGACGAAGCAGTTGAATCGTTAGAACAACAAATAAGAAAGTATAAAACAAAGCTCCAGAATAAAAAACACTCCAACGAGTCGATCAAATTCGAAAATATTGAGCCCTTGGAAGATGAAGATGAAGAAGAATACAAGGTGGTTAAAACCAAACGTTTTGCAATTAAGCCCATGAGTATAGAAGAAGCAATCCTGCAAATGGATTTGTTGAAACATAACTTCTTTGTTTTCTTAAATGCGGATACTGAAGAAGTAAACGTAGTTTATAGAAGAAAAGATGCTAATTACGGTCTAATAGAGCCGGAATTGTAATACCTCCCTCTTAATTATAAATTTAAGCAAAAGACGCAATTTGCGTCTTTTGCTTTTTTATTCTTTCATTATTGCAATCGATATCCTTGTCAATTTCTGCACTAAGAATACGTTTGCATGTTTGTCGAATATTGTATAAATTTCGACTTTTTTTTGTGCTTATAATTATACCTTGTTAATAAATTAGGGGGATGGATGAAGTTATCCACAGCCGTGGATATCCTGTTAAATATCTCATATCGTTTAATGTTGAAATTTCAACATAAAATATTTTTGGTTATTTTTAAAAAAAACCTTGACAAATATTTCCCTTAAAGTCCTCAAATTTAATAGTTGTTAACAATTTAATCCACAGCTGTGGATAAGTTGAAAACAAATAGAACATATCTTCTGTTTTGCAGATGTTGTTAATTTAATTTAATCGGTTTTAATCTAATTTAATTAGTTATTTTTTTTGGCTAAAATCAGGAATGGTAATTTTTTATTTTTGTGAATATTTACTAACTGGCTTGTATTGTAATTTTATAAAACAAATAATTTTTATACATATTCTTCATTAGTGCATGACTATATTATATGGATGAACATAACCTGTCCTCTTGAATATAATGTCCCGGGATGTGATAATATGCTGAAAAATATATTTGATATTGCAATTCCGATCTTAACCCTTATTTTTGGGGCCTTGTCGGCATATTTCAAGGCAAGGGACCAACTTAGAGGGCAATCAATAAAATATATTGCGGAAGCAGAAGAATTATACAAGGATATTACAAAAGCAGGCGAACAAAAATTTACTTGGGTTGTTGATACTCTGCATGACCTCATACCTCCTCCCCTGAAAATGTTAATAACAAAAAAATGCATTGAAAAAATCGTCAAATCCTCCTTTGATGCAGTTGAAGAGTATGCAAGAATGCAGCTGGATATGGCGGTAGAAAAATATCTTAAATATTTAAGCGATGGAAAATCGGGGGACTTCATTGATTTTATAAGGAATGATGATGAATGATCCGGTTAAAACACCTGCCCCTGGACTCTATTTCAGTAAGCAGTCCTTACGGTAAAAGAAGCATTACTGTTAATAATAGGTATTATTGGTGGCATAATGGGACGGATTTTAAAGCCCCCCTGAACAGTCCCGTTTATGCGGTGGCGGATGGAAGGGTGGCTGCTGCAAGATACGATGACAGCTACGGCTATTATGCAGCCTTGGACCACGGAAAATTCGGTACCTTGTATGCCCACCTTTCACGTTTGAATGTTGCGGAGAACGACTATATAAGGGCAGGACAAATAATAGCTTACACCGGAAGTACAGGTGACTCTACGGGTCCCCACCTGCATTTTGAAATAAGACTATCACCTTATGAAAACTTTTGGGACAGGGTCCATTGTGACTCCAGTGTTTTTATGAACACTGTTGATCCCATGATTTTTATAGAAGATTTTCTTGACAGGGAAAGTGATTTAAGCCTGGGTGAAGCCATAGCCATTGTTCAATCGGAGGCAGGCCTGGAAGATAAGACTATGGAATATATGGCAAGGCACTACAGGTATGGAGAAGACCTTGTAAAGAAGCTGGCGAAAGCAATAAAATAAATGGCGGTGCCTGGCACCGCCTAAAACTTATCATAGTATATTTTATCCACAGGGACATTCTTTTTAAGCAAGGCTTCAACAATGGAATCTATCATTGCCGGGCTCCCGCACAGGTATGCGGAATAATTTTTTCCATCCTCGATATATTTTTCAATGGCCTGGGGCACACGACCCCTTTCTCCCTTCCACTCGGGGGATTCTTCCCTGGACAGGGTGGGGATAAATTTAAAATTAAGCTTTTCTTCAAAAGTCTTTATTTTATCAAGTAAGAATAAATCTTCCCTGGTTCTGGCTCCGAAGAAAAAGATGGTTTCCCTTCTTATATCATTGTCAGCCATATACTGGAGAATTGACATAAGGGGCGCCATTCCCGTTCCTGCTCCGGCCAGGATAACAGGTCCCTCATCCTCATGATAATAAAACTCCCCATAAGGCCCGTTAATATGAGCCGTATCCCCTTCCTTCAAATGATAGTGAACATAGGTTGTGGCAATACCTCCCGTATAGCCTATCAACAATTCAATGGTATGTTTATCCTTTACGGATGAAGCAATTGAATATGCCCTGTAAACTTCTTCCTCATTACCTTCATAAGCGGGAGCCTTAAGCTGGACATACTGGCCGGGCTTGAAATTTATCTCTTCTTCTCCTAAATTTAAGGTCAGCTTTTTAATGGTTGGGGTCATTTGTTCCATTTTTTCAACAAGAACGGCATATTCTTTAACATTGAACAATTCTTCGGGAATTCTAATCCTTATATTCTGTTTAACCTTGCATTGGCAGGAGAGCCTTATGCTGTTTTCCAGTTCATCCTTGCCCAGGTGAGGTTTTTCAGTGGCAAGGACAGGTCCTCCTCCCTCAAGGACGGCTACCTTGCAGTAACCGCAGGTTCCTTTGCCTCCACAGGCCGAGGGTATGAAAATTTTCTCATTTCTCAATGTATCCAGGAGGCTGCTTCCCCCCTTGACGGTAAAGTTCTTGTCTTCATTTATTGTAAGTGTAACATTTCCGTAATTGCCTACGGTCCTGTCCGAAAAGGTTAGTATGGCTGCAAGAGCTGCTGAGATTCCCGAAAACACTATAATTGTCATAATTATTGTATCCATAAGGCCTCCTATTGAATTTGAACCATACCGCTGAAGCCGATGAAGGTCAGGGCCATGATTCCCGTAATTATTAATGTTATGGGAACTCCCCTCAATCCCTCCGGTATGGAGTTTTCATTAAGTCTTGCCCTTATTCCGGCCATTGCAGTAATGGCAAGAGCCCAACCAAGACCCGAGCCCACTCCAAAAGCAAATGTCTGAAGAAAAGTGTATTGTCTTGTGACCATAAAGAGGGACACCCCAAGAATGGCGCAGTTTACGGTAATGAGAGGCAAAAATATTCCCAAGGCATAATAAAGGGTGGGCAGGTACCTGTCCATTACCATTTCCAAAAGCTGAACAAAGGCTGCTATAACCAGGATGAACAATATGTACATCAGGTATTCCAGTCCGAGGGGGAGCAAAATATACCAGTATACAAAATAATTTAAAACTGTGGTAGCCGAAAGAACCATGGTAACGGCGATTCCCAAACCCATGGCTGTCGGTATTTCTTTTGAAACGGCAATGAAAGAACACATGCCCAAGAAATTGGAAAAAATCATGTTGCTTGTAAAAATTGAAGCAATAAGTATTACGAATGGATGAACCTGGATCATTTCTTCTCAACCCCCTCCCTTTGTTTTTTTATACTTCTGTTGTTAAAAATCCACATTATACACGCGAGTATGAAAAAGGCCGAAGGGGGCATGACCATAAGGGTCCACCTTGTAAAGGATGATGGAATGATACTTATTCCAAAAATACTTCCAAAACCTAAGATTTCTCTAATAAAGGATATAGCCAATAAAACAAAGGTATAGCCCAAACCCGAGGCAAGACCGTCAAAAAAGGACGGTAACGGCGGATTGGACTGGGCAAATCCTTCAGCCCTGCCCATTATTATACAGTTGGTGATTATCAGACCTACATAGGGTCCTAGGGCCTTGCTCATATCAGGCATATAAGCCTTCAGATATATATCCACCATGATTACGTATGCGGAAATAATCAAAACCTGGACCATCATGCGTATATGCTTGGGGGTGTGGTCCTTTAAGAGGGATACGGTCAGGGAAGAAAAGGCTGTTACCAGGGACAGGGCAATCCCCATGATGAGGGAATTCATCATTAAATTTGTTACCGCCAGGGCGGAGCAAATACCTATTACCTGGACCAATATGGGATTATCGGTTAATATTCCCTTTGTAAAAATCTTTTTTGCTTCTTTCCCGGTCATTTACTCCACCTCCTCCAAAAAAGCCTTAAGGTTTTCATTTACGATTTTTACCACAGCGGCAGAAGTCTGGGTTGCGCCTGCAATGGCATCTATATTGCTGCCCGGCTGGGGAGATGAAATGATGAAATTGTCGGTCTTGCCCGATATATCAATCCCCCTGTACTGGTTTTTATATGAATTTTCGGATATTCTTCCTCCCAGGCCGGGGGTTTCTGACTGGGTCACGAATTCAATGCCGATGATTTTCGTGTAATCATTGCTTAATCCGATATATCCGGTTATAGACCCCCAAAGTCCGGCCCCGCTGATGGGAACGGCATATGCTTTTTCCCGTCCCCCTTGAACCAGGGCGAAGCCTTTCACTCCTCCCCATTCTTTTTCAATAACATTATCATTAAATACCCTTTCGATATCCTTTTCACTTCCGCCTTCCGGCAGTATATCAAATATGTAAAGAATTTTTTGCTGCAGCTGGATCTGTTTATTAAAGGCAATTGTATCGGCAGTAACGAAATTTAATCCTGCCAGGACTGCTATAAATACTGCCGTAACTAAAGCCATAAATATTATCGGATAAATAAAGGAGTTCTTCATGCTGCCACCACCTTGCTTTTTTTTCTGCTTTCCGCTTCTTTTACAAAATGATCAATTATCGGCGCAAATGTATTACCCATTAGTATTGCAAACATCATCCCCCCGTTAAAAAGGGACAGGGCTCTGATAAGGACAGTGATGAGACCGATTAACATTCCGAAAATCCACTTGCCCTTTTTTGTTTTGGCAGCACTTACAGGGTCGGTTGCCATAAAAACAGTCCCAAACAAAAATCCTCCCATCAGCATCCCGTATAGGGGGTTTATTCCATCATAAAAATAATACATGACAGAAGCGGCTGCAAAAAACCCAATCAAGCACCCCAACATGATTTCAAGAGATGCGGTCTTGGTATATATTAAGTATATTGCGGCTAAAATAATTAAAATTTTGCAGGTCTCTCCCATGGCTCCCGGTATGTTCCCCCAAATCATGGAAGATAAATTCATGATTTTTCCTGTGTAATTAAATGAAATCATGGGGGTTGCTTCTGATACGGCATCGATTCCTGCAGTCAGATAAGTGGAGAAGCCGACGGGAAAGCCCTTTGCCGCCTCATTCCATGCAATAGTCATTGGATTTGGAAAGTTAACGTAAATAAAGGCTCGTCCAACCAGGGCAGGATTAAAAACATTTTTGCCGAAGCCTCCAAAGGACATTTTGCCGAATATCACACCAAAGATAATTCCAATAAGAGCAATCCAAATAGGTATGGAAGCCGGCAAGGTCATGGTATAGAGGACGCAGGTTACAAATACGGCCTCGGAAGGCTTGTTCTTATAATGCCTTTCCCACAAGTATTCCGTACCTGTTCCTGCAATCGTTACCACCAGAAGCAAAAGAAGCACTCTCAGTCCGTAATTATAAACAGAGAATATAATTATAGGTGTAAGTGACAGTAAAACGGTTCTCATCATTTTTTGTTTTCTGAAGCTTAACTTTAATACATCCAATATATCCCTCCATTCAGCTGATAAATATAGCAATTCATATGCAATTATTCAGATAGTTACCTTATACCCTAATTTTTTGAATTATAACAGTTATTATAACAAATCTTAAGAGATCCTTCGCTTTGCTCAGGATGACAAATGGAATTCGTTTAATGTGATCTGAATAACACGTGATAATTCTGTACAAAGTGAAGGATCTCAAAATCCAAAGAGGTACTCTCTACATCTTTAGTGTCAGAGATTTAAAAAACTTGTTTACAAAGGTTTTTTTGTGGTATATTAATATTGTTAAACATTTATTTAAGAGGAGGAAATTATGGCAGGTTTTGGAAACCCATTCGGTGCAAACGTACCGAGAAAAATGACAAAGGACGAACTCATACAGGCTGTAAGGCTGAATATTGCAGGCGAACTGGAAGCAATTTACGTTTACGACGCCCATATTCAAGCCACCGATGACCTTGTGGCAAAGAAAATCATCGGAGACATAAGGGACGAAGAAAAGGCCCATGTAGGTGAATTATTGACCCTGCTTAAATACTTGGACCCAAAAGAAGCACAGTTCCTCAATGAAGGAGAAGAAGAAGTAAGAGAAATGCTTGAAGAGCTTAATATCAAGCTTGAGCCGGCACCAGCAGCAGAAACAAATACCAATACCGGTACCGTTGGAAGTTTATTAAAAGAATAGGAGGTATAACATGGACTTTTTATCAAGAGAAGGCTCACCCGTTTCCGCAGAGCTATGGTCAAAAATTGATGACCAGGTCGTATCAATGGCCAAAAAAGTTCTTGTGGGAAGAAGATTTTTACATATTTACGGACCCTTGGGAGCAGGAGTTCAAAGCATTAATATAGATGACACCACTGAATTGGCAGAAACAGAAGGAGATCTGGTTCAAATAAAGGGAAGGAAATTCCAGCAGATACCTTTATTGAATCAAGATTTCAGCCTCTTGTGGAGAGACCTTGAGCTAAGCGAAAAAACAGGAATGCCCGTTGACCTGTCTCCTGCCCTGCAGGCAAGCTCATTGATTTCAAAAAAAGAAGATGAATTAATCTTCAAGGGTAATAAGGAAGCAGGTTATGAAGGACTGCTGACGGCTGAAGGAATCACAAGGTTGAAAATAAGCGACTGGGAGGAAGGAGAAAATCCCGTAAAAGATGTGGCAACCGGCTTGTCCCATTTATTTAACGAGGGACTGGTTGGAAGGAAGGCCTTGATCATAAGCACAGACTTATTAATAAAGCTTCAAAGAATCCAACCGGGAACAGGGCTTACGGAATACGAAAGACTCAGCAAATTGGTAGACGGCAATATTTATTACACCAAGGTATTGGGAAGCAACAAGGCTGTCCTGGTTTGCGCCGAACCCCAGTACATGGACCTGGTAATCGGCCAGGACATGGCGACAGCATACCTGGAAACAAAGGACTTGAACCATGTTTTCAGAATTGTTGAAACAATCCTTTTAAGAATTAAAAATAAAAATGCCGTTGTGGTATTCGAATAAAAATAAAGAATTAAAAAAGCCAAGGATCAAATCCTTGGCTTTTCTGTCTTATTTGTTGTCCGGTACTACTTTTATCATTTTATTTATTCCTATACCCATACCTAACAAGATCCAAAACAAAGGGGCCACCGAGACTATACTGTCATTGAACAAACCTGCCACCAAATAGGCCGTAATGCTTAAAAAAGTTGCTGCCCCCATATATTCCGCAAATGTCTCCATGTTCCCTTTCAGGTATATTTTTAAACTGTCAAATATATATATTCCCCAAATAGCCAACAAGGCAAGCAAGGATATGACACCCGTGTTAACAGCCGTCTGTAAATACATATTATGGGGTTTATCCACCAATATATTAAACATTCCTTTATCTGCCACATTAAACCTGCCTACATAATCATTCTGAGGAAATACCATGGGAAAACTATCGGGGCCGTAGCCTGTAATTAATGTATCTCTCAATATGGGTATGGTTCTTGACCAAATATAGCCCCTGTTGGAGGCAAAGGTTTCTCTTCCGTCAAACAGCCTGAACCGTGGAGCTTCAACAGGGTCAACAAGCTTGTTGTTGTTTGAAACCACCTTGAGCTTATTGTCCTTGGTGATATAAAGCTTCCAATTCCGTCCGTATATTTTTGCTTTTATATTGGTTAGTTTATTGTCGATATTAAAGCTGTATTCTGAATACTTTTCGTCAACAAACCTTATATTGCCCTTATCATCGGTGTTAACTTCCAATAAATTACCGTCTTCATCCCTGAATTCAAGTTTTGAATCATAGACTCCGCCAATTAAAGTTTCTTTATCGGTTTTTAAGGTAAAGGTGTTATCTTTAAGGGATACCTCCTTAAATTTTACCGGCTGCCGGCTCTTTATATCTTGTATCTCTTCTGCTTCATTGGCAGGATTTAACCTGGAGAACTGATTTAATACTCTTCCTCCCGATACAGCATTAAAAATAAAAGTTATGCCTATAAATACCCCAAAGAGAATAACCAGCTTCTTGAAATGCAATTTAATATTTTTTCTAAAAACAATAAGACCCAGAACAAAAGCTGATGTTATGCCCAGGTATCCTGCCCTTGAATTGCATCCCAGCCAGATTGAAAATGCCAATAATGCCGCTAAGCCAAACAACACAGAGCCTTTCATGTTCTTTTCATTGATATATAAAATCATTGTTAAAGGCAGAACCAGGGCGCCAAAGCTGCCTACATAGTTAGTATTGAACAAGGTTCCGCTTATTGTATATTTGCCGAATATAAATTTCAGGCTCGAAGCATCTATTATTTTTGGAGTAATCAAAGACCTGCCCAAGTCTGACTGTAAAAAATCATATCCGAAATACTGGCCAATGCCTAATACTCCTTCCAGGATGGTCAATATGACAAATGAATAGACGATTATTCTTATATCCTTTTCATTCCTGGTATAATTCAATACTATAAACATTAAAACCATATAGCATAATAAAACAAAAACACCCTGATACATGTCAGGAAATCCTTCAAGGGCCACCTGCCTGTTATGAGCGTTGATAGTTGATAAAATAACCAATAATGAGTATATTGCCATAGGTATGTAGTATCTCTTTTCTTTTTGCAAGGGCAGCCTGCCGTTTAAATAGAGGCCCCCATATGCAATCAAGGCTGCAAGGGTTCCTATAATCAGTGCAATAGATTTATAGTAGCTGTAAAAGTCGGCATGGGTATCAGATAGCCAGAAATCTGCAGCTTCCTTGGGAAGCTTAACGATTTTGCAATATACTATGAGGGGGATTATTGTTATAATAAATATTATGGGTATATAATAGCCAAATTTTTTAGTTTGAATCTTATTGTCATCCCTTGTTCTCTTTATCCTGCTATTCTTATGCATTTTATTCCTCCATTCCCGTATATTAATTATACAATATTGAAGGCAATAGTCAACAAGATTAATGTCCTGGCTTAAGAAATGACAAAGAATATAAAAACATCCCACAAGCATTTGAACCTGTGAGATGTTTCTTATATATCCCTTTATAAATTACTCTTTACTGTGGTTAGTATGTGGTGAGAGTCCAGTTGCCCGATCCGTCCCTTTCTGCTGCATTTGGAGTTCCAAAGCAAGACATATCTATTGAATGGAAGTCTCCGGCTACAATTATATCTCCTTCACCGGCCGGGCCGCTTAAAGTGACCGTGGCAACCTTGTGATTTGCACTAAGGGTTACTGAAACTATTTCTACATCACCATCAGCATCATAATAATACCATTCAGCCGGATCATCGGGCTCATAGCCTCCACCATCATAATCATAAACCGGCTTAGTGAAGGTAACTGTCAATACTGTTCCTGCTCCATTTTCTGTTACCGATGCCAGGCTGCTTGGTCCTGTTTCATCATCTCCATCCTTACCTATCTGTTGTTAAACAGATTTCAGTAAGTCCACACCGTACGTGCGGCTTTCACCGCATACGGCGTTCTATCGAGAAATATCCCCGACTAGGTTCCTTGGCTCCCATATGTTTTATCCTCTCCTGCCGTTGCCGGCAAGATGCAAACGGCATATGATCAAAGCTACTATGAACCTGCTGAGCCCGTATACCTTCATTGTCCTGTCAAACTCCGGATATACGGCATCAAACGTTCCGTTTTACCTATCCCTTCTTTTGACTGCCTTAGGTATCCACTAAGGACCTACTTTACTTAGGTTTAACAGCCAATTGTTCCTAAGTCCATAAGGCATTTCAGCCTTACAGGTTGTTGCCAAGATAATGGTCAAATAAATTTAACAGCAACAACTATCTTTATAGGACCCATCATCATGGATTAGCAATGTTTACCCTAGCAGTCTTTTAAGGAGCCCCGCACCGGACTTTCACCGGTTACGACCTTACCTGGCTTCATATATATAATATGACAGTACTTATACATATGCAGGGTATCAGGCTTAAGATTATTAAGGCTATTTATCTTAGACAGGAATTTCACCTGTCAAATCGGTAAAACAGTTGGAGATTAAACAAGAGGATTTGCATTTCTGCAAATCCTCGTTGTTTTATGCTCCGTTCCTTTCGTCTGTTGACTTATAGAACAACATTTCGCACTATAATTAATAAGCCAAGTATTCTTCTGGGTCGTATTCTTCTGGGTACACAACTATTATGTCGTAGTCTCCGTCATCATCATATACATCGTAAGCTTCAAAGTATCTGCCTCTTATATCATTCTTAACGCCAACTTTATCAAATGTTAATTTACCATTATCATCATATTTTAACACATATACTACAACATCGTCAGCTAAGAAAACTGGTTTTTCAACTCCTTCTACAGAAATTGAATCAGTAATTCTTTGATTAATCGCTGTACCCGTCGTAACGTCTGTTACGTTTTCAAGATTTTTCAATTTTCCATTTGTAAGTTTCAATTCTTTTACCTTGAAATCTACATCAAATGGATCCTTAACTGCATCGGTATGTGCAAGATACTCTACTTTTTTGCCGTCAACGTAAGCTGTGTATAATGTTACATTTACTTCTTCATCTTCATCATATGCCACTCCATCATTCTTGGTAATTAAAGCGAATGTTCCTGTTTCACCTTCGATTCCTTCAGATACTAACAGAACAACTATTTCAGTAACGTCCATAATCTTATATGCTGTAATTTCCTTTGGATCAAGGTCATCTTTTGTTACAACAACTGCATCTTCATAGTCATTGCCGCCAGGTACATTGAATATTACAGCATTTTTTGCTAACTTAAAGCTCTTTGCATTAGTTTTAACTGGATTAAAACCTCTGTCATTTGCTTTATCTACAAAAAGAATCTTGTTGATTTCTTTATCGCTGTTCAGCTTGTATTCTATTATATCGCCTACTACTAAATTAACATTTAAATCCCGACCATTTTCGGTTACTACTTTTTTATCAGCAGCATAGACATCATCATAAGCTTTTTTATCGATTACATATGTTATTTCATCACCTGAAGCTGTCAATAATTTTACTTTTGGTTCAGCTAAAACGACACCACCAGATGTAGTTTGATATCCGTTTGTTTTATCTAAAACTAATGCGTAATTGCCTGGAGTTGCCTCTTCATCGGATTCAAAAGCAAATATCTTTCCATTGTAGTCCAAGAAGAATACGCCTTCGTCACCAACAGCTATTGCATCACCATATGGATTTGCTTCATAAGCTACGCCGTCGATATAGTAATCTGATCCTGTCTTCTTTGTAATCTTGCCTTCAACAGTTTCTCTTGCTACTATAATGGTCATTTTATCAGCAGCTTTTGAATCAAAATAACTGTCATCGCCACTCTTCAAAGGAACAAATACTGCTAATACATCATCTTCTTCGATATCTTCTAATGATTCAGCATCACCTTTTATTGTTAAGTTATCAAAGTCAACAACCTTTCCGTCCTTTGGCAGATAGATAACGTCTAATGTTAATTCACCGTCAACATAAGGATCTTCTACCAGAACATATCCTGAAGCCTTTGTTGCAACAACTGCTAATACGTTTAAATCATCCTTAATTTTATCTCCGTCTTCTCCTTCAAGTACAACAGTTACTTTAGCTTCGTCAGCTTCTAATACAGAATGGTCATAAGCAGATACTCCTTCATAATTATACATGAAATCATCTACATCTGAAGTCTTGAAAGTAAATTCATCCTCATTTTCATCTTCAATTGTAATACTGCCTGATGTAACAGCTTTAACAGTACCTGTAAATGTTAATGAGTTTACACCTTTAACAAATACTACTACATCATCTTTTTCATATACAGTGATATTCTGATACATATATTGATATAAATCTACAACATCACCCTTGTAATCTTTATGGTCTGGATCAACATGGTTAGCGTTAACTGTGAAAGTTACTTTTTCAGCAAGTCTGCTTAACAAGGGTTTATCTTCCTTATTATCTTTTACATATACTACGTTTCCGTCGGAATCAATTGTTACCAGTATAGCTTCTAATGCATTGAACAACAACTGAGCAATTCCGCCCCTGTCAGCTCCGCCTGCCAATGATTTCAAACCATCAAGCAAATCCAATTCGGAAGCTTTAACCTTGAAGTTTGTCGGCCAAGTCATACCTTTCAATTCGTTGCAGTCATCAGTATAACCTAATGCTCTGATTATCATTGTAATAGCTTCATCATAGGATACAGGATCATTAGGTCTGAAGTTTCCGTCACCATCGCCTAATACCAGTCCTCTGCCTGATGCAATGGCAATCCATGGATCTGCCCAGTGTCCCTGAGTATCGGCAAAGTTGCTCTTTGCTCCTGATACTAAATCACCGTAGCCAAGAATTTCAACTATTAATTTGGCCATTTCTGCTCTTGTTACGACTTGGTTCGGTCTGAAAGTACCGTCTTCGTAACCTGTAATTACACCTAAAGCAACCAGAGTATCGATTGCTTCTTCGTAATCGCCTTCAACGTCTTCAAATTTTGCTGCGAAAGCAAAGCTGAAGCTTGAAAGAATCATTGCGATTACTAAGACAAGTGATAATACTTTTTTCATTCTATTCCTCCTCTAAATTTTGTTTTTGTGGGTGTTTAGGTCCCCAATACCTTCATTGTGTCGGCACAAGGACTTAATTATTATATCATCGTGATATTATGTAGTAAACATTTCAAGGTTAATTGTAATGCTTTTGTAATAATCACGAATGAGTGCCAACATGCCACGTTTATAATATACCACAAGATGCGGGGCTTAATATTACATTAATATTACAGGTTTGTACTTACGCCGGGTATGGGAGCAGGGGTTGGGGGTATGTTAAGATGAGGTGTTGTCTTCGAATCCAGATAGGTCTTCTTTTGTGTCTTCATTGAACATGGTATCTCTTCTTTGAGTTAATGCCTGGTACAGGCTTATGCAGCCTGTTACCGTAAAAAGAATACCTATTATGATAATTATTGTTTGGAGGGCTCCTTTGGCATTAAAGATGCAAAAAAGGGCAAACAATATGCCGGTTCCTGATATTATAAGGTTTATCACATCGGTGAAATCCTGGTTCTTAATTGCCTTAAGATAAACAGGCAAGCTTAAGTATAATATAAATATTCCCAAAAACAGCATGACTGCTTCAGGTTTGTACAGACCCGCAAAGGCTGCTATTACACCTGCCAGGTAACTTGTTTTTTCTTTCATGGACAGGCAGGGATAAGTCATTTTAAGATTTGCAAGGCAGAACCCTATGAGGATGATCATTGCCAGGCGGATGGACAAACTCCCTATATGCTTTGATGCCAATATAAATATGATTCCTGTCAGGCTGAGAATCAAGCTCAGGATTTTTAAGGTTTTTGACTTGAAATTTAAATTCTGCAGCATGGAACCAGCTCCTTTTGGAGTTAATTATAACATTTATAAATATAGTTAGCAATAAAAAACCGGTACAGGTCCCATATGCTGTATTATTTCAATAAAGTTCCCCGGTATATTATATTGCCTGCCTGGTCCAGACTGGATGCTATCCGGTAAGCATCATCATGGATATGGTATTCATCCTCCGGTATATTGGTCAAGACTTCATAATAATCGTAATCCTTGTTGTATAGGACTATTATTGTTTTATAATCCGCCTTGATATTGTTTGCAAATTTTAAAGCTTCATCAAGCTCCATGAGGCAGATGGATGTGGATAAAGCATCACACATAGCTGCGCTCCGGCCTATTACCGTAACCGTGGCTATTCCTTTTTGGGGTTTTCCTCTGAGCGTATTCATGGGATAACCCGTTTCAGCATCTATTATATGGGAATAGAGCACTCCGTCTATTTCATAAGAGTGGTCATAATCGCCGCTGCTTGATATTGAAGCATCCTTTATTGCTACTGACATATAGGAATTCTCATCATTGTTTCCTTTCCTGGGTTTCCTGATTTGAAGGTCAAAGCGGTATGTTCCGTTTTCAACGGACTCATCGGTGGCACTTTTCATCATTCCCAAACTGCTTGTCCCGCTGGAAAAATAACCGTAGGCATATCCCGCATCATTCAGCATTTTTATGGCCAAATCAACAACATATCCCTTTGCAATCCCTCCAAGGTCAATCTTTCCCTGGTAAGTGACACCGTCAATGGTTACAGGTTCAATATTTTTAGTCAGGTAATAGCCGCTTTCTTCATCTCCCGATAAAACTATCTTGCTGAAGTCTGCCAAATCAACAAATCCTTTTATATACTTTTCCTCAGGAAGGGATGATCCTTCTTGTGTCCTGTCCCTGTCATAAGGAAACTGGGGTTTGTAGCTCAAAGAATTGAATCTTGGCGTGAAGGCCCAAAGATCAACCAAGGAATATACGGTCGGGTCAAATATCCCCCCTGTCAATTCATATGCTTCCTTGGCAATTTTGATGATGTTGGCGGTATGATTTGAAACCGGAAGGCTCTGCCCGTATTCCAGCTCATTAAACCTTGCTATATCGGAAGTTTCCACGGATACGGACACCTCTTCCTGTATTTGATTCATCATATCTTTCAGGTCGTCCCAAAAGTCATCATATTTCTTCATATTTTCTGGTTTGGAAAAGTCATCGAACACTCTCAAAATTGAAATTGTTGAAAAATAATCGCCGGTATGCTTGGTCCTGGAAGTATAGTTTTTTAACTTCAGGTATTCTTGTATTTGGTTTTCATTTGATGCAAAAGGTATAAGGGAACATGATGTAATAAACATTGAGAGTATTACAAGCAAGATGATGCAAAAATATATTCTGGAAAATTTATTCATGAAATATCCCTCAAAAAAATAAATAGTTAAAAAACAATATATCATAAAGCAATTTTTTGGTCAATCCATTAACAATTATTCCCATTTAATGGTGATGGGGGCATCTTATTACAAGCAATGTTCTGATATTTTAACAGGACTTTTATTACTCAGCCATCATCACCTACAAGCTGAAAGCTCATGATTTCAAGCTTTTAATCCATGGAATATATTACCTATATTAACATATTGACACTATTTTTTAGTTATGCTAAATTATTATTAACTATTTAACAAACAGTTAAATAGATTTTACATATTTGGAAGGAGATAAAATTGAAAATGAAAAAATCTATAGCAATAATTTTAGCACTTGCTATTATAGCAGGAGCCTTAACCGGCTGCAGCACACCTGCTCCCGCACAAGCAGATACGGCTGAACTTGATAAGGTTAAATCTGATTTAAACGCTGCAAATGAAAAAATTGCCGACCTTGAAGCACAATTAGCTGAAGCAAGCATATTTTATGCTTCTAAATTCCCAAAATGGTTTGAAGAAGAAGGTACCTGGAGAACCGTACAAAATGAAAATCTTGCAAACAATCAACCCAGCGGCTTCATAAAGGATGCAAGCGGAAGACCTACAGATGAAGACATTGAAACAATGCTGCATTTTGCATCATTGGCAGTTACATCAGGCGGTAAATCCGACTGGTTCCTGGTTGCTGTAACCGATCCCGAAGAACAAAATATTATAATAGGCGATAAATATGGAAAAGCCACTTCCGAAGGAACAGTAACGGTACTGGTATTTGGCGAAAGACTTCTTCGTCCCGATGTAAGAACAGATGATAAAAATGTTTACCAGCCTGACCGCGGATACTATGATGCAGGTATTGTAACAGGCTACCTTAATGTAGCAGCCATCAGCCTTGGTTATGGAACTCACATGTTCATGACACCAGCTTTGCCGGGAGTTAACGGGTTCAATAACGGTGAAAGAGGCCTTGACTGCGATAAGTACCTTGAAGGAACCCAGTACTACATGGCAAGCACTCACGAATTCCACAGCACCGAAAACATGAAATTCGTATGTGCAGTAGTAATAGGAACACCTGACGAAACCGTTGAAAATGGTGTTACTAACAAGGAGTTCCCGGACAACTGGATTATCTGGCAAGAGTAATTAATAAAATAAATAAGAAACCATGGGAAACACTCCTTGTGAGTGTTTCCTGATTTAAGGAGGATACTTTGAAAGCTTTCAAAAGTTTTATTTCAATATTAATCCTGCTCTTACTTATTACAGGGTGTTCCCGGGAAAGCTCAACCGATGTTCCGGACCCCGGACCGGTTCAGCCGGAAGGTGATGAAATTTCAGCCGAATTTGAGAAATACGGTGATTATGGAAGAGTGCTTAAAGCTGTTCCCGGTGAAAATCAAGTCTATATAGAGGCAGAAGGATACTATGGCTACCATATGGAAGATGACCCTTCAATGACTGTAGGTGTAACCATCAGCAGCGAAGGAAAGATTCTTAGCGTTGTTAATATTGCAAGCAAGGACCAGACTCCCGGTTTTGCCGAGATGGTGACGGATGACTATCTTAAAGAAGCTTACACCGATGCAACAGCATCCCCAAACCTTGAAACAGCTCCTGTCACCGGTGCAACCATATCAAGCAAGGCAGTTATGTACGCTGTTCAAACCGCAGCATATTATGCTGAAAATGTCTATGGTTATGTAGCAGACGTAAGCTCTGCCGAAATAGAAGAGCTGAACCAGGTATTTCCGGCAGATTATAAGGAAATTACAACTGATTACAAGGTTGACGAAAAAACCATAGGAACAGTCCTTTTTGCAGCTGAAGGCCGGTCCGATGAAGGAAATGTTGTAGGATTGAAAGTCAGAAGCGCAAATAAAATGAATTACGAAGGAACGGCAAGAACCGGCTGGGATTCCGCCGAACCTAATTTATTCACCATGATAATAATAATCAATAAGGATTCCAACAAGGTTGTGGCCTGGAAGATGGTTAATGACGGAACAAAGAGACCGGAATACTTCACTGTGCCGGAAGAAAAGATCAATTCCTACATGAATGTTGAAATTACCGGCCAGGATGTATTTGATAATTTTACGGAAGGTTTGGTTTACAACTTAGAGGTAGAACTGGAAGAGGATTCTGAAGGAAATAACGTGATTGCCGGTACATCGGTAGTTTATACCGGTGCTTCTGAATCAGGAACATTCAGCAGCCAGCATGTTCGTCAGTGCTTCAGAACAGCTGCTTATTTCTATGCAAATTACTAAAATATATAATAAAAATGGCTATATAACAATAGCCATTATTTATGAACATTAACAGATAATTTTGATTTTTTATCTCATGCGTAAAACAAATAATGTATGGAAGAATACGCAATGAGATTTTTTTTGCCCTCCGGCACTAAAGAATATATTGTAATTTATTAATTTTTGTTTTATATTAAATTAATGGCAGCAGCTTAAAATACATATCCTTAGTGTTGAAAACAGATAGGGATTTACAAGTTAGCATTTGGAGGAAAAAATATATGAATGCAGAAATTCTTTGTATAGGCAGTGAGCTTTTGCACGGGGACATAGTCAATACCAATGCCAGGTATATATCCAAAAAATTGGCGGAAATAGCCATTGATGTCCATTATCAAACCGTGGTGGGAGACAATCCTCAAAGGATTAAAAAAGCTTTAGATATTGGTTTTTCAAGGGCAGATATCATAATATGCACGGGGGGTTTAGGACCCACCCAGGATGATATAACCAAAGAAGCCTTAGCTGAATACTTTGGGGTGGATATGGTTTTTGACCAGGAAAGCTTTGAGCATGTTAAGAAAATTTACATGCGCTTCAGGAGGGACTTACCTCAAAACAACATGAGGCAGGCATATTTTCCCAAGGGTTCCATAATACTTGATAATCCCAACGGTACTGCCAACGGCTGCATTTACAAGGGTGAGGACAATAAAGGAAATCTCAAAATCGGAATACTTTTGCCGGGACCTCCAAAGGAAATGGAGCCCATGATGGATACGAAGGTTATACCTTACCTGAAGCAGTTTTCCGATTGGGTTGTTTACGGGGAAAAACTGGTTGTAACCAATATTGGTGAATCCGCTGCGGAAGAAATGGTTCTTGATATCATAAAAGAACAAACAAATCCAACCCTGGCCACCTTTGCCAGCGCAGGAAAGGTTATATTCAGAATTACGGCAAAGGCTGAAAACAAGGAAAAATGCATTGAGCTCATAACCCCGGTAAGGGAAGAATTGATAAGGCGTTTCGGAAAAGAGAATGCCTATCTTGTTGACAGCGGAAATGTCGAAGATAAGGTTGCCCAATTGTTATTGGAGAAGAAGCTTACCATATCAGTTGCTGAATCATTGACGGGAGGCCTGGTTTCTTCAAAGCTCATAAGCTATCCGGGTATATCCGGGTCATACCTTGAAGGCTTTGTTACATACAGCAATGAATCCAAAATAAAAACACTTGGGGTAAAAAAGGAAACCCTTGACAAATATGGGGCTGTCAGTGAGGAGACGGCAAAAGAAATGGCCTACGGGGCAGCCTTGGTTTCGGGAAGCGACCTGGGGGTTTCCACAACGGGAATTGCCGGTCCCGACGGAGGAAGCAAGGAAAAGCCGGTGGGTTTAGTTTATGTGTGTGTTTATTACAAAGGCAAGTATGAAGTGAAAAAAATAAATTCCTCCGGATCAAGAGAAATCATCAGGGAAAGGGCAGCCGTTACGGCACTTGATTTGGTCAGGACTTGTATTGAAAGGTATGAAGATACTTTGTCATCCTGAGCGTAAGCGAAGGATATCATAACACGGGCTTAAGCCCGTGTTTTTTATGCTCCTTCTTCTGCTGTTTTAAGCACCTTGTTGAATTCGTTAATTTTATTGTTTGCAAGGTAGAATATAGTGTCTTTTTCATATTCGCCGTAAGCATCTTTTTTCCCTGCCTTAACTCCCGTCAAGAGTTCAATTCCTTCTTCGATTGTGGAAACGGCGTATATGTGGAAGAGGTTGTTTTTAACAGCTTCTATCACTTCATCCTTAAGCATCAGGTTGTCAATATTGCTAACGGGTATTATTACCCCCTGGTCTCCCGTGAGACCTTGCAGGGAGCAAACATCAAAGAATCCTTCTATTTTTTCATTTACCCCGCCTATGGGCTGGATTTCTCCCATTTGATTGACTGAGCCCGTCACGGCTAAATTTTGTTTGATGGGTACACCTGACAAGCTTGAGAGTATTGCATGAAGCTCGGCACTTGAAGCACTGTCTCCTTCAACTCCTCCGTAAAGCTGTTCAAAGGTTACCTGGGCGGTTAATCCCAAGGGTTTTTCCTGAGCAAACTTACCCCCCAAATATCCGTTTAAGGTTAGGACTCCCTTGGAATGGATGTTGCCGCTCATGTCTGTTTCTCTTTCTATATTGATGATTCCTTCCCTGCCCGCATAGGTCCTTGCTGTAATCCTTGACGGCAGGCCGAAGGCATATCCGGATACCCCCATGACCGAAAGGCCGTTCACCTGGCCTACAACTGCCCCTTCTGTATCTATGAGAACTTTTTTGTTGAGGATCTGTTCCTGCATTTTTTCTTCAAGCCTGTTGGAGCGGTATCTCTTATTTTTAATTGCCTGCTGAACATGCCTTCCTTCTACGTACTCTGAAAAATCGGCCTCTGCCAAAGCCGATGCTTCATATACTATTTCACTCACCATATTGAAGCGGGTTGACAGTTTGTTCTGACTGTCTGCAAGCCTGGACCCGTATTCCACAACCCTGGCCAGGGCTTCACAGTTAAAATGCTTTAAGTTTTCACCTTCGCATATGGAAGCTATGAATGCCACGTAATGCCTTATATTTTCCGGTGTCCTGTCCATTTCCACATCAAAGTCCACGATTACCTTGAACAGTTTCCTGAAATCTTCGTCTGCTGCCAAGAATTGATAATAAAAATAAGATCCTATCAAAATAACTTTTAGGTTTAAAGGTATCGGCTGGGGCTTTAAAGTCACCGTAGGCACATACCGGCTTTGCTCTCCTATGTTTTCCACGACGGCTTCTTTATACTTCAATGCTTTTTTCAAGCTGGCCCAGGCAAAGGGGTCCATCAGCAAATCCTTGGCCTGAAGAATCAGGTACCCACCGTTTGCCTTGTGAATGGCCCCCGGTTTTATCATGGTAAAATCCGTTACTGTGGTCATCATATGGGATTTGTATTCTATTTTACCAAATAAATTGTAATAATAAGGGCTGTTTTCCGTTATGACCGGGGCTCCCTTTGTATTTTCATTGTTTATGAACAAATTTACCTTGTAGCGGGTAAAGGGGTCCTTAAGGTCCTTTACGGATGCTGTTTTTTCAAATATGTTTTCTTCTTCTCCGTCCAAGGAATCAGAACCATCCTGGAGCTTTGTAATGATATTTTCGTCCAAACTGTGTCTCACACTGCTGAAAATCTCATGGTTTTCCGCAACATCCTTAAGAACCTTGTCCAAATAATCAACAATTTGCCTAAAGTCCCTGTACTTTTCCTTTAGTTGTTCCATAAAGGGGGCTGCGGCTTCCAGGGCAGCTTGTTTCTGAATTTCAGCAGCCTTCTCTTCGGCAAGCCTTTGAACCATTTGTCCGTCTCTAATTTTTTCGTCTATTTCCTTTGCTGTTTGATTTCTTTTTTCATCTATTTTCTCACGCTCTTCTTCGGACAGGTTATTGAATTCTTCCTGAGTCATCTGCCTGCCTTCAATCAAAGGTATGAGAAGAATCCTGGGGCCTGCCTGCTGGATGGCAAAGCCTGCATTCTTTGCGATTTTATCAATATCCCTTAAGATTTCTGTCATTTGCTTGTTTGTCTTTTGTATAATGTCGTCTTTTTGCTGCTGAAAATTGCTTCCTTCAAATGCTTTGGGTATATATACCACGAGATTTGCAATCAGCTTTTCCATATCCTTTTGAAAAACCTTACCCCGTCCTGCAGGCAGGGATATGGCAAGGGGTTTGTCCCATTCGCTGAAGTTGTTGATATAACACCAGTCATCCGGCACCTTGCGCCTGGAAGCTACCTTGGATACTACCGTCTGGGAATAAGTAGTCTTACCTGTTCCCTGGGGTCCCAAAACAAAAATATTGTAGCCCGGAGCTTCCATGGAAAGACCAAACTCCATGGATTTAACGGCCCTGTCCTGGCCTATCACCCCTTCCAGTAAAGTGACATCCTTTGAAGTTTTGCAGAAATTTAAATCCGTGCATATGCTGCAGGTCTTCTTGAGCTTGTCTGCAGGCACCCTGTATTTTTCCATATCAATGACTCCCATTTTGAACCCTCCTTTAATTGTTAAAGGTTTGGGCAAATGCCCTATTTCATTAAAGGTATTAGGAGACACCTTTAATTATTAATTGATATTCTGAGGAATAATTCTTAAAGGAATACCCCTTTTGTTTACATATACCCTGGCTGAAAGTATACTAAACTAAAAAAATATAACTCCCGGATAATTATATCATCTTGATTTATTTGATTTATTTTCAAATGAAAAAGGCGATTTTAGATTACTAAAACCGCCTATATTAGTGGTTAATAATTCAGACTGTATATTTGTTCTGCAACATCTGCCATTCCCAATTCCTCAAATTTTTCGGGAGTTGGTATTCCTTTTTCCATATCAAAGGAACATGCCTCATAGAATTTATCAAGAGCTGTTTCCATATCTACGACCCTGCCTTTTGGCGGACCTCCAATGGCAGGCTCCGTCATAAAACGTTTTGGCAGCCTGTCGTCTTTTCTTGTGAAACCACGCTCATAATTCAAGGCCCGTTCAAGGGCTATTGTACGTTCTGCTCTTCTTAACAATTCAAATTTATCGATTTCTATTCCTGTTATTGCAGTATATAGTTCTGCTATGGTAGATGCTTTCATTTCAACATTTATAACGTTGAAATCGCATATTCCGGCTAAGTTTGTCACAACAAAGTATTCTTTAATTGCTTTTAGCCAGGTTTTATCTTCTGCATCATTAAAAGGATCTATAGGTTCGTTAATATCCAAATCTGGGAACACATAACCAAAGGCATCTATTGTAGCCGCATAGGGGCGCATGTGACAGGCACCTCTCTCGCTGGTTCCAAATGCGATTGTCATGGAAGAAGCTCCCCTGGGGTCAGTAGCGGAAATTTCCATGCCTTTTACCGCCATTACATAATCCATTGCCTTACCGCCGATTCGTTTTGCCGCAGCATAGGATCCATCAGCAAACAAGTCTCCGCAGCCCTCTCTTAATCCCATTTTTCTGGTCATTTCAACCATGGCGGGACCGTTTCCAAAGGTCATTTCCAATCCATCCGTATGTTCCTTATTTATTATCCCTTTTTCATACCATTCCATAATTGCGCTTATTGTTGCTCCGCCCGAAATAGTATCAAACCCATAGATTGTTGTATAATATCCTGCCATGCATATACTCTCGTAATCATCAACACCGCAGCGAGGTCCATATGCTGCCAGTGTTTCATACTCCATTTCTCCTACTTCCGTGTCACCCATTACCACATATTTATGGCATCCAAGCTGGCAAGAATAGCAGGCCCGGCGCCTTATCGAGTATTTGTCTGTATTGTTCCACAGTTGATAGGGAAGTACATTTTCAATTTTTTCAAACTGATTTTGTATGAAATTTCTTGTGGGAAGAATCCCGCAATCATTTGAACCCCCTACCCAGGCAGGCGTTCCATAGCCATGAACCGGTCCCCAAGTATAGGCTTCGCTTCTAAGCTGTTGATAAGCATCCTTATATACGGCCATAAAAGCATCCTTATCGGCAATTTCAACTTTTCCTGTTCCCCTGACAGCTATGGCCTTTAAATTCTTGCTTCCCATAACTGCACCGGCTCCGCCTCTGCCTGCGAAACAGTCATCACTGAAAATACATGCAAGGCTTGAAAGTTTTTCTCCCGCCTGACCTATGCAGCATACTTTAAAATCTTTTCCTAGTTCTTCTTTGATTGCATCGGTTGTCTCTCGTGTATTCATACCCCAAAACTTTGATGCATCCCTTAATTCAACCTTTTGCTCATCAATATACAAGTAGACGGGTTTTTGTGATTTACCTTTAAAGGCAACCGTATCATAGCCGGCAAATTTTAACTCCGCTCCAAAGTGGCTTCCTACATTGGAAGCACCAATAGTATTTGTCAGGGGAGATATGAAACAAACACTGGTACGAGAGGCAGAGGGCGTCGGTGTCCCCGTCATGGGTCCGGTATTGAAACTTAAAATATTATCCGGGGATAAGGGTTCTGCATCATGAGGCATCTCGTTCCACAATAATGCTATTCCATAACCTTCTCCACCCATGTATTTTTTAATATAATCAGGATTAAGTTTTTCTTTTGTTATAATCCCTTCTGTTAAATCAACATTAATTACACAATCCTTATAGCCTTTCATCATACCACCTCCTACCATGATAATGCTTGCCTGGGACAGGCAGGTACACATTCAGGAAGTCCGCCGCATAAATCACATTTATATGGCTTTGTTTCCCTATCTAAATTTACCATTACGATAGCACCAATCGGGCATGCCTCAGCACAGGCTCCGCATCCTGTACACCCATCCTGAATTTCAACAGCTCCTGAATAAGAGTTTCTGTTTATACATCCTACCGGACAAGCTTGTGCACACACCATATCGGAGCATTGCTGACATACGGTTAATTTGAATTTACCAAGTTCATTCAGCTCTTTTACCTGTATACCCCTTGTCTGTGGAGATACGGCACCGGTATGAGCAAGGGAGCATACAGCTTCGCAGGTTCTGCAGCCTTGACAGACTGTCTTGTTAACATTAATTTTGATTACACCTGGTTTCATATAAACACCTCCTAAATATTTTATCCCCCTCCGCCAACAGGGAAAAACAAAAGTTCATCACCATCATTTAAAACATAATTCTTACCGCGAAGACTGCCGTTAACGCTGCTCTTAGTCCATTCACCGCTTACGGGAATATTGATGATGGTTAATGCTTCAGCTATGGTTGTTCCCTCCGGCATTTCAATTTCTTTCTCTCGGAATCCTGCTGATGCAGCCAAAATGCCGGTCAGTTTGACTTTGATTTTCAACCTTGTCAACTCCTTTGGGTTATTTAGAATAAAAAAACCGCAAGACTATGTAAATGTTTACATATAGTTTTGCGGCTCCTTTTCAAATAGGAGGGCGGTTAGATTGCTCTAAACACCTGGCGTTCTCACCGGCCTCATTGGTCAGATGAGAATCGGAGCATAATTTTCTTATTCTATCTCCATTATAAAGCTTATAGCAACAATAAGGTCAAGTATTTCTTTAAATTATTTTAGATATTTATGTAATTCTTACGGGAATCTGTAATTTAAAAAACATGCCTCTCTCACCATTCATCAAGTCGGGTAAATCTGTTATCACTTCACAGATGTAATCACCGGCTATGGTATAATTTCTATCTGATATTTCATCCAGAAGCCTGTTTGCATAGGGTATTTCCTGTTCAAATCTGCTGCAGTAAATGCATAGATATGTACCTGCCTTTATAGTACTTATAAGGTTTTCAGGCACATTTTCATCAACAAATACAAACAAATCACTAGAAATAAAATCCCTGTTTATTATTTGTTCATAGGGTACCCTGTTTCCTGTATTACAAAAATATGTCTGCCTGAGTCCGTTTCTTTCCATATCCTCTTTTAATTTTCTAAGCTCTTCTTCATATATTTCAATACCGAAGTCATAAAAATTGGTGCTCATCTTGTAACTGTATATCCATCGTTTTTCAATATATTCAAGAGTGATTGTACCGTCAGGGGGAGAGGATTCATATCTTTCATAGTTGCTTATAGCTCTTTGAAGTGCATTTTTTTGATGTTTTAATGCCTCAATTTCCGCATCGATACTACGGCTTTTTTCTTCCAGGAAACTTTTTATAAGTTTCGTATCATAGGTTTTAAGCTGGACTTCTATATCCTTTAATTGCATGCCGAGGGATTTTAAATATTGTATCATATCAAGCCGAGCACATTGTTTTATGGAATAGTATCTGTAACCGGTGAATTTATCAATTTCAATCGGTTTTAAAATTCCTATTTTATCATAGTAGCGAAGAGTTTGTTCTGATACATTGTTTATTTTGGACATTTGTCCGATGGTTAATCTGTCCATAATATCCCCCTTTTTATTTAATTATACCTATTTGTGGAAGTTATTTCAAGGAATATTGCATTTCCAAAAAAGCAAAAAGAAAGGCTGCCGGTGCCGGGAATCTTTAAAGTATCAATGTGCCTGTCAACCTAAGGGCAAAGCCCTCAGGTTGCAATAAGGTTATTAAAGACTATCTATCTTTTCACGGTTTTTACACCAATGGTGAAGAAGGTTATTCCCATTGCCAGCAGTACCAATGAAGGCAGTATGGCTGATTTAAAACCCATACCCTTGGCAGCTATGTTTAAAAATCCCTGCATTGCCCATTTTTGTGGAGTCAGTTCAGCCAGGAATAATAGCACCTTGTTGTTTACAATTTCCAAGGGCCACATGGTTCCCCCAAGCATTGAGGTGGAGGTTAATACTACCGGTGCCACCGCTCCCAGCTGGGCTTCGGTTTTAACTATACCTGACAGCATAAGCCCGAATGAGGTTATGGTAAACACAAAGACGGTGGTTACCATTATAATTCCCCCAAGGCTCCTTCCCCAGTCCAGGCCGAATAAATACCTGCCTCCCAGAATTAAAACAGACATTTGTATCATCCCCACCAGAAAAGAAACCACCATTGTTCCGCTCAGTATGGAAGACATTGATACGGGAGATACCAGCATCCTGTCCCATGTCTTATATCTTTTATCGCTAAGTACGGTTCCGATTGAAAAAACAATGGTATACATTGAGAAAAACACGGTAAATCCTATCATGGAGTGTTTCATACTGTCATATCCCGACTGAATATCAGTATCTGCCAGAGTCGAAGTCACCTTCAGGGGTTTTTTAAAGATCCAGGAATCCATGACATTTTCATAAGCCAAGTCCTTTATTTTTTCCACATCAGCCCCGGGTTTTTGGGATGAAACGAAATTTGCCGTAACCGTCGAAATTCTTTCACTCCCGGCCATTTTTACAATTATGCCTTTTACTGTTTCCTGCAGGGTTAGAAGGTATTTGTCATCTTTTATTTTAACTTGCCCGATGTTTATTTCCCTGCCCCTTTCAATATTGTCATGAAAGCCCTCATTTATTATCAATGCAGCAAGTACTTTTCCTTCTTCTACCCGGGCAATGGCATCGTTCTTATCTGAATCAAGGAATTTAAAAATCTTGTTCTGCTTAAGCTCTTCCATAAATTCTGCCGAATAGGGGGTATTATCCTCATCAACGATTATGACGGAAGGTCTGTAGGTGTTGAAGGCGATTCCGAAGACAGCGGTAAAACCCAGGGCCATTGCAGTCATAACCAAAAATACCACATAATTATCCCTGAGACTCAGGAGTCTTAATTTTACTATGCTAAGCATTTTTCGACACCTCCTTGTTGAAGATGATAACCCCTGCAAGGGTGAACAAAATTCCTGCTATGGCAAGTATTGACACGTTAATTAAAATATCCGAAAAACCATATCCCAATATTATTTTTAAATAGGCCTTAAGCCCAACCCCGTTGAGGGAAATAAAACTTACTTTCCGGATTATTTCAGGCATAAGATCCAGGGGGAAGAAACTCCCTCCCAAAAATGCCATCACCTGTATGATCACACTTTCAAATGCGTTTGCCAGCCTGTAATTTTCTGCCCTGTAGGTCAAAGAGCCTATGAAAATACCAAGTCCTGCCACGGAAAAGGCTGATGCCGTGCTAAGAACAAGAAGAGATTTTATATTTCCCCAATTGACTTTCAATGCAAAATGCGAGTAGGCCAGCATGATAGTTATTTGAATTGCAGCAATCAAAAATATGACAATAAACTTCCCTGTCAAGATGTGGGGCTTAGAAATATCGGCTACAACCATCCTTTGATAAGTCTGATTATCCTTTTCTTCCAAAAGCATCCTGCCTCCCTGGCCTGCAGCATACAGGACAAACATGGTCATCATTGCAACCGCATAATACTCGGAGCTTTTTATGGTACGTCTTCCTTCAACGGTCACATTATTGATATTAACCTTCATACCTGCCACCAAATCCGTCATGCCTTCCATTATTTCATCAATATTGTCAAATCCGTCTCCTCCCATATCATTGGCTGAGGCTGATTCAATAAGCACATTTTTGCCTATGATGACGGATGACATGGTATTTGTGTAAGCCTCCATCAGGGATGTAACAATTTCCCCTGCAAGGGCTCTGCCGGGGTGGGTCAGAACCTTGACATCCACATTGTTCCTAAAGGGAGTAAGGAGGTTTATTTTCATGTCATAAATGTATTTTTCCGGCAGTATTATTATTGCTGAAATTTCTCCCTCATTTAATAATTCCATGGCTCTATCCTCTTCTACAACCCTGTAATCAATCAACTTTGATACTTCTTCGTTCCCCAAAAAATCCCCGAAGAACATTTCCTCCGGGTTGACCTCATCTCTCGAAATATCTATGTTTAGCCTTTTTTCCAATGTCTTTATAAATATTTTTGAATCTGCCCCTTCATCATATTGCTTTACAAGAGCTACGGGTATTTTTTCTATTCCGCCATCATCGCTGTCCATAAAGGAACCTTTTAAGGCCATGCTTAAAATAGTCATCAATATAAGGGGCATGAGCATGGTGATTATTATGGCCTGCTTATCGCTTAAAACGATCTTTAAATCTTTTATGATAATGCTTAATACTTTCATACTTCACCCTAATCCCTTAAAGCCTTGCCTGTAAGATGGAGAAAAACAGCTTCCAAATCGGGCTTATGAATATCTATTGACTGAATTTTGGACTTTTCCTCCAAAACCTTTGAAATTATTTCAGCAAGAAGAATGTCCCCGTTTTCACCGAATAAGGTAACCGTATCATCAAGGATAGCTGCATCAAGCACTCCCGTAATTTCTTTAAAAACTTGCGGCATATTATCGCTGATATTGTCCAGTTTAATATTTATCCGGGTTCTTTCCTTAACTAATTCCACCAGTTCCTGCTTGGTTCCCGATGCAATGATTTTCCCTTCATCCATAATGCATATGCGGGAGCACAATTCTTCAGCTTCCTCCATATAGTGGGTTGTGTATATTATTGTCATCCCCTGAGCATTGAGCTTTAGGACCGTTTCCAGTATGTGGGACCTGGATTGGGGGTCGATGCCTACAGTGGGCTCATCCATTATGAGGAGGTCAGGCTTATGTAGGAGGGCGGCCCCGATGTTCAGCCTTCTTTTCATTCCTCCCGAATATTTCTCGACCTTATCTTTAAGTCTCTCTTTTAATCCGATGATTTCTGCCACTTCATTAATTCTCTTTTTTAATTCAGCACCCTTGAGACCGTACAAATTTCCCCAGAATCTTAGGTTTTCGTATCCGGTCAAGGTGGGATAAAGGGCTATGTCCTGAGGAACTATGCCTAATTTTTGCCTTAAATTCCTGGAGTTTTCGAAGATGCTTTCTCCCTCAAAAAATATCTGGCCTCTCGAAGGAGGCAAGAGGGTTGATATGATGGATATTGTGGTTGATTTCCCCGCACCGTTGGGTCCCAGCAGCCCGAACACTTCTCCTCTTTTCACCTCGAAGCTTATGCCTGCAACTGCGGCTATATTTCCAAAATTCTTATATAAGTTTTCAACCTTTAACATACGGCACCCCTAAATCTCTATTTTGAAATAGTCTTCGATTCCGGAAGGCATATTTTCTTTCATTTCCTCCGGCTTAAGAGTATTTTCATCTGTAAGGGCAGGAAATTCAAATTTCTGGTCTTTATTTATATCCCAGGTTTTTATGTCAAGATGGTATCTGATACCTGTAATTCCTTCTTTTTCAGCATCAATGGTCTTTAATGATATGTCGATTATTTCATTTACAATGTAACCGTCTATATCCACAGAAGCCTTGTAGGTGAAATTATCAACCTTGAATTCTTCCGTGCTCTTTAAAATGTGGTCAAGAACTTCTTCGAAAGTTTTAGTTTTTAACTCCTCTTCCGTTTTTCCCATATTCACCCTGATATTTTTGTCAAAAAATGACTTGAGTGATTCATCCCGGGATAAAACTTCAGCCGTGTCCTTAAGAAGGGCCTTTATTTGTTCATCCTTCAGTTTAATTGTATATTCTCTTGTTTTGACTTCTCCGTCCGGAGTTGTCAGGACTATGTTTTTTCCCTTGAATACATCCTCTTCATTCATCAGGCTTAGCCATCTTTTGATGAATTCCTTCTTGGTTTCTTCTGATATTATTTGGTTTTCTGAATATTTTTCACCTTCTGAAAGCATTTCTTCGTTAATCTTTAAATACTTTCCTACAACGGGAAGCTTTATAAACACTTGATCTTCATTGACATAAACTTCAAAATCATATCCCAAACCGCCAAAATTCAAATAGTTTCTTATAATTACTTTCTCTTCCTCATCATCAAATACCAGGTTGAAGTTCCCATTCATGTCTTTAATATAATTAAGCTCCTTTATTTCCTCTGCCGTTAATCCTTTAGGGTTGATTTCCGTAGTCATGGTGAATTCTCCGGCTGTTTGCCCCTTAATAATCTGCTCTGTTTTTTCGGAAGCTTTTCTATATTCGACCAAGCTGTTTGTATTGCATGCCGTGATTATCATAAGCAATATAAGCAAAAATGCCGATATAACTGGTATTTTCTTTTTCATTTTCATACCTCCAATACTATTTCATTCCATTAATTCTCTGAATGATAACATAGTATTAAACTTAATATTAATTGAACAGTATCTTAAATCACAAGATTAATGAATTATGATGTGACTTTTGGCATTATTTAAATTTATTGCTACAAATCATTGTTTATAGTGAAAATGGCTAACTGGGTCCTGTCTCTTAAGTCCAATTTCAACAAAATTTTTGTAATATGGTTTTTTACGGTTCCCTGGCTTAAGAATAATTCCTCTGAAATTTCCTTATTGCTTTTGCCTTCTGCTATAAGGCGGCAAATTTCAATTTCTCTGTCCGTTAACAATTCAACCCGGGGGTCTATGTACTTATACTCGGTTTTTTGTGCCAGCTGTGAAAATTTATCCAAGACTTTAACGGCCACATCCGATGGAATCAAAGCTCCCCCCTTATAAACCGTGCGGACGGCTTTTAAAATTTCAGCAGTGGAAGTATCCTTCAACAAGTATCCTGAAGCACCGTTTTTCAAGGCATCATATATGTATTCATCGTCATTGAAGGTTGTAAGGACTATTATTTTAAT
>DCDC01000075.1 GCA_002316225.1 Firmicutes bacterium UBA1065
ATATCACCCCTATAAAATACTCCTCATGCCGGGATATTCGTCGTCCGGGTATCCTCCTAAGATTGGTCTTAAATCACCGTTGGCAAAGGCCCCTCTTATAACGGAAGTATCCCCGTACTTGCTTCTTATTTTATCTATGGCCTTATCTAAAATTTCATTTTTCAAACTTAATTCATCCTGAAAAAAATTAATTTGTTTAATTTTGGCAAATTCCAGGTCTGATACATGAACCCCCAAGGCCCGTATAGGCCTTTTATCCCACAATTCATCAAACAAGCAGCATGCATTAATGTAAATATCCCTTGTGGAGTCAGTAAAATACATGAGCTTCCTTTGCTTTATTTTAAAACCGAAATCCTTATCCTTGATGCTTATGCTCACAACCCTGCAGTTCATGTTTGCTTCTCTCAGTCTCCAGGCAGTCATTTCGGTCAGGCTCAGCAATACAAGGTGGGCAATCTCCCTGTCCTCCACATCAAATTTCAGGGTGCTGCTGTTTCCCACGCTTTTCATGGGGACCCCTTCCTTGAAGGTTGAAGCGTCCCTTCCCCAGGCATAATTGTAAATCAGCCTGCCGTGGGATTTAAGCATTGCCGATATCAGTTTATAATCTGCATTTGCAAGTTCCCCGATTGTATAAATACCCCACCTGTTTAATTTAACCTTTGTTCTTCTTCCAACCATAAATAATTCTTCAACGGGCAGGGGCCAGAGTTTTTCTTCTATTTCTTCAATGAACATGGTGTGGCACTTATCGGGCTTTTCCAAATCTCCTGCCTGTTTGGCAAGAAGCTTGTTTTCTGAAATCCCCACATTTATGGTATAACCGAACCTTTCCTTTACCCCGTCTTTTAATTTATAGGCTAAATCAAGAGCTTCCTTCCTGCTTATGTCCGTAAACCTTAAAAAACATTCATCTATGCTGAAAACTTCCACATCCGGAGTATACCTTTTCAAATGATCCCTGAGAGCCTTGCTTGCCCTTACGTAAACATCGTAATCCGGAGGTATGACAAGCAAATTGGGACAGAGGCGCCTGGCTTCCATGAGGGACATACCCGTTTGTATGTTGAATTTTTTTGCAGGTATTGATTTTGCAAGAACAATTCCGTGACGGCTCTGCTCGTTGCCCCCTATAACGGCAGGTAATGTCCTTATGTCTCTTTCTATTCCCATCTGTTTTTCATATGCTGCCGTCCAGCTTAAAAAGGCCGAATTTACATCAATGTGCATTATTATTTGTCCCATGACCTAACCACCCCGCATCTTTATTCGAACATTTGTTCTATTATTATAACATAATTTTTGAATTTTAAAAGATGTTTTTTGAAAATTTTTAAGAAGGAGGAAAGTTGAGCGAAGCTTGTCATCCTGAGCGAAGCTTGTCATCCTGAGCGAAGCGAAGGATCTAATTGTATCAAAAGACGGGATTCTTCACTTATGTTCAGAATTACAGGCTATGCCTCATGTCAGTTTATCGTGTCCTGCAAATGTTCGCTTATTATCTTTATTATTTTTTGCATAGGATGGTTAAGCTATCGGTTTTTAATAACGAAAAGAACCGTCCCTTAAAATTAAAAATGGTTTACATAAAAAATTATATGTAAACCACTGTTGTTTTTCCATATAATACCAACGAAATTTGCCCATAGAATCGGTTTACATAAATAAATTTCTGTAAACCAAAAAACCTATGCAGAAAATAATAAATTTGCATAAAAAAAGATCTGTAAAAATTACAAATCTTTTTAAAAGTTCTTTTTATAATTTTTGTCGTGGATTATCTTTAATCCCTTGAATATAAGCAGGGAATCAAATATATCAATGGCCGGGGTTTCATCGTAGATAAGCCTGCCGAAGCCTCCGGTTGCCACAACCTTCATATCTTCATTGTTCATTTCTTCTTTTATTTTTTTAATAATATATTCCACTTGTCCTATATATCCGTAAATCAAGCCTGCCTGCATGCTTGTAACGGTATTTTTTGCAAGAATGGAATCAGGCTTTTTAATTTCAATTTTAGGCAGCTGGGCGGTTCTTTGCCACAGGGCCTCAGCCGAAATCTGGATTCCCGGTGATGTTATGCCGTATTTGTATTCTCCTCTTTCATTTATCACATCATAAGTTGTGGCGGTTCCAAAACTGATGACTATCATGGCATGACCCTTAGAGTATAATTCGTGGGCAGCTACAAGCCCCACAATCCTGTCAGCTCCAACCTCTTTCGGGTTCTCGGTCATTATGGTAATTCCTGTTTTTACTCCCGGACCAACAACTATAGGCTCAATGTTAAAATACTTTTTAAGGGTGTTTTCAAACGAATGCATTACATTGGGCACGACAGACGATACAATGGCGCTTTTGATTTTTTTATGGTCAATGTTGCTGTAGCTCAGTAAATTTAATATGGAAATACCGTATTCATCGGAGGTTTTTTCATTTTTGGTTATCATCTTCCAATTACCCACAAGCTCATTACCCTCGTAAACACCGATCAATATATTAGTATTGCCGATATCGACAACTAAAATCATGATTTCACCCCTATATGTTAATTTAGTTTTTACATTCAGTCTTTTCTCAGTTCGTCGATGGATTTGGTCGTGATTTGACTTCTGTCAAGGTTTAACAAGGATATCGCTTTTTCTAATTCCCGGTCCGAAGCAACTTCAATTTCAAGATATGGTTTTGAGTAGGTTTCCTCATCCCAGGTATCTATTTCAAACAGCATATTTTCATACATGTAAGACCTCCGGTGCTTGTATCCCGGTCTTTTCCGTTTGTAACCCAGGATTTCAATTATTTTAGCGGCGCTTTCCCAGTCGGAAATTTCGGTATCGATTTCTTCATTAACCCTTAGGGAATCTTTTTTTATGCTCCTTTTAAAAGTCATGTTGCTTTTGGTCTCCCCCGAAAGGTTGTCTTTAACTATCCTAATCCTCAAATACCCCTTGTAGGTATTCTTTAAATAATAATCATCCGTATCAAACCTGTAATTTATCTGGTTTTCATCCTTGACAAGGACAGCCCCCATTTCTATAAGCTTTTTTTCTATTTCTTCCTTGTCAATATTCAAAACTTTTATCTCCCTCTCTCTCATCTAAACCTCCCTTGGATTTAGGTAATTATAACATAATTAATGAAAATTATAAACAATTATTATTGCATGTGCAAAATAATTGAATAATGTTTATTTCAATGCTATAATCCTATTTAGAAAGGAAGAGGTGATACCCTTGGAAATCAGCGCAAACAATCTTTTGAAGGTTATCAAATTGGCTGCTCAGATCATACTTGAAAACGGCGGAGAAACATATCGGGCCGAAGAAACAATCAAATTTATTGCCAGATCCTTTGATGTTAATGAAATAGAATCTATTGCCACTCCTACGGGTTTTTATATTACCCTTTCCCTTGATGGGAACGAAAATAATACATTGGTTAAGAGAATTCGCAAAAGGACGATCAACTTACAAAAGATAAATGATGTAAACCAGGTTTCCAGACAGCTTTCCGAACATTCAATAACATTGGATAAGGCATTGGAAAAGTTGCAGGAAATCTACCAGCGAAAAGATTCAGGAATTAAATACAGTGTATTGTATGCCGGCTTGTCTTCGGCTTTTTTTGTACTTTTGGTTGGTGGACATGCGCTTGAATTCTTCACGGCTTTAATT
>DCDC01000105.1 GCA_002316225.1 Firmicutes bacterium UBA1065
AAAGTAAAGTGCTATGAAACAGATGGTGTTTCTTTTTTTGCTATTTAAGCATTAAACAGAAGCTTATACTTTTAAAAATTACATAAGTGGAATAAATTGCCTATAAATATTATTATATGAATTCAATGGAACACTATCAAGAATTGGTGGAAGTCAGACTTGATCATAAAAAATATTCGCTTTGTTAAAGCAATTAATAATAATTTCTGCTGAGTCAATAGTATTTGTATATAGAAGAGGTGAAAAGAATGGATCAAAAGGAACTTGAATTATACTTTCGTTCATTGGACCGTTCGTTTTTTCTCGAAGATGACATGAAAAAATACGCTAGCATAGACGGGCCTTTGCCTATCGGCTACGGTCAAACAATCTCCCAACCCAGCCTTGTGCTGGAAATGACCCGGCTCCTGGAACCGGAAAAGGATAGCAAGGTTCTTGAAATTGGAACCGGTTCAGGCTTTCAGACAGCCATTCTTGCAAAGATGTCAGGAGAAGTATTTACTGTGGAAAGAATCGATGCATTGATGGAAAAGGCCAAAATGAGGTTGGAGGCATTAAATTTTACGAATATCCATTACAAGGTAGGAGACGGAAGCATGGGCTGGAAAGAACATGCTCCCTATGACAGGATCATGGTAACCGCAGCAGCAGGGCTTTTGCCGGACGAATTGGTAAACCAACTTGCACCCGGCGGCAGAATGGTTATTCCAATCGGTCCACCAAGCGCACAGGAACTTACCCTTATTACAAAGGCAGATAATGGCAAAATACACACCCAAACAATATGTCCGGTCAGATTCGTGGAACTAAAAGGGAAGTATGGGTGGGTAGAATGACCAATGAGGATGTATATATTTATTTGCTATTGCATGCCTCAATTAACTCAACAAAGAACTCAATCATATTTTTTAAATTCTCAACAGTGATTTTTTCATTGACCGAATGTATTGAGCCTTTATCTTCATTGGTCAAAATTACGGGCGAAAACCTGTAAATATTGTTACATACATTATAAAACTTTCTCGAATCGGTTCCTCCGGCCATAAGATAAGGCACTGCTATAGCTTCAGGAAAAATATTATTAATAATACTTGTTATTATCCTGTAAGCTTCCGAATCTATGGGAGAAACAGGGGATGCCTCTTCCTTGTTCAAAAGTTCTATATTAAAATCAATACCTTTATTTACTTTTCTGATATGTTCTACTGCATCATCCACTGTATCTCCGGGTAGTATCCTCATATTTGCATAAGCAGACACTTCCTGGGGTATTACATTCAATGCCTGGCCCCCGCTTAATTTAGTAAATGTAATAGTTGTCCTTATTAAAGAATTAAGGGTCGGGCTTTTTGCAATTATAATGTTTACAAGCGGGAACAAAGTCTTAATATTCTTTAAAATAATTTTTTTGCTGCCCATGTAAGGAGCAATTTTTTCAAAAAGCACTTGGACCGGCAATGTCAATTTTGCTGGCATCGGGTTATTCTCCGTATTGGAAATGATTTTTGCAAGAATTGCCGACGAGGTGTTTTTAGGGGGCATGGATGAATGTCCGCTTCTCCCTTTTGCGGTAATCTTTATATTGGTTGAACCTTTTTCTGCAATTCCTATCACTGCAAGGGGACAAGTCAATCCATCAATTACATCCTTAATCACACAACCTCCCTCATCAATTACAAAATCAAACTGCAATTTTCTTTCCTGGAACAAATCTGATATTTTTTTGGCTCCTCTTTGGCCACCAACCTCTTCATCAAAACCAAAAGCAAAATAAATGTCTCTTTCAGGAACAAACCCCTTGCTAATCAAATATTCTGCAGCTTCCATTATTGCAATTACCTGATTCTTATCATCCAAGGTTCCCCTGCCCCATATACATCCGTCCTTTATCACTCCTGAAAAGGGGTCTTCCTTCCATAAGGTTTCGGAAGATCTATCAGCTGGCACAACATCATAGTGGCCTAAAAACAAGACAGGCTTATAATTATTGTTTTTCCCTTCCCATTTGTATACAGGCGCGTATTTATTTACGATTTCTCTTTTGCAGACCTTATGGACATTTGGATATTCTTTTTCCAAAAATGCTAAGAAATCATCAAACTTATACCATTCCACTTTTTCATAATCAATATTAGATACTGTTTCAATTTTAACGGCATCACTTAAATGCTTTATAGCATTATCCAAATTAAAATCTCTCATATCATATCTCCTTTTAAAATGGTCCGTATCCGAAACCAATGGCAGCAAAAAGTAAAATCATTGATATTAAAAAGGTCATTAACTGCAGCTTTATCACCCATTTAAACCACTTCAAATAACTGACCGGTGTCAAACCCAAGGCAATCATGAGAGCTGCATTTGTGGGAAACAGCATGTTGCTGAACCCATCTCCGAAACAAAATGCCTGGACTGTCGCCTGCCTTGTAATTCCTATCATATCGGTTATGGGGATGATAATGGGAATCACAAGGAATGCTTTTGCAGAAGCTGAACCTATGAAAAACTCCAATAATAGTACCAATAAATATATTAGAAGTCCTGCTATATAGGGGCTGTAACCCGAAATGTTGTTAAAAGCATAATACAGTATTGTATCCATGATTTTCCCCTTAGTGATTATAACCTTTACACTCATGGCCATTAAAATCAATATTACTGAAGGGGCAATGCCTGTTAAACCATTAATCCAATCCCTGAAGAGGCCCTTTTGGCTGTATTTGCTTGCATATCCGGAGACCAAACCGCCGATAAGAAACAATACCGCCACAAGAGGCAAGGTGATTGAAGATAGAAATTCAATGAAAAATCCAGTGACTATAAATAATAAAATAATTATTAAGAAGCTGGTAAATATTCGAAATGCCTTGGGCAGATTTGGATTCTCCTTATCTTCATCAACCGGCCTGTTATATCTCTGCCTGTGCACTTCGTCCTCGGCATAAACCAAAGATAATTCAGGCTCCTTTTCGATTTTTTTAGCATACCTTAAAAGATATGCAAGCAATATGGCATAAATTATTGCAAAAATCCATATTCTGTACAAAAAACCCGAAAAGGGAGGAAGACCTGACAGCTCCTGGGCTATCCCTACGGTAAACGGATTAAAAATTGCTGCTGCAAAACCAAATCCGGATGCTAAAGCACTCATGCCTAATCCGGTCAAAGAATCCCACCCAAGAGAATAACTAAGAGTTACACATATTGGAACCAGCGCTATAAGCTCTTCAAATATGCCGAACATTGAACCGAATGCCATAAAGAATAATACAAGAACAGACAAAAGGAGAAATTTATTGCTGCTGAACCTTTTTACAATTTTGTCCATGGCATATTTTATAATTCCGCTTTTCTCTAAAATGGTAAATGTTCCGCCAATAAATAAAATGAAAAGAATTATTACAATAACCGTTAAAGCATCCTGGCTCCACAATACTTCAAGAGGAGCCGTAAACCACCTGTAAAAAGGATAATCCGGTTTTTCGATAAATTTAAAAGTATTTATATCAATGGTTTCTCTCCCGTCAACAATAATCCTGTCATATTCTCCCGGCGGCAATATCCTTGTGAGCACACCTGATATAATCATAAGAATTAACAAGATTATCAGTGACGACAAGAATGATTTCTTGCTTATTTTTATCCCGGCATCTTTATTCATATATCCACCTCTACTAATCCGGCTTATATTAATAAGGCGTAACTTTTCTGAGTTACGCCTGTGTTGTTTCATTCTTTGTATATGCCAAAGCTTGTCACGCAATAATTATAGCAATTTTAACTTCAAAACTCAATACAATATTTTCCAAACAGATTATCAATTTAACAATAAAAACTAAATAAGCTAATTAGTCTTTTTGCATGGAATTATCGCTTAAGCTCATCTTTAATAATTTGAAGTCCATGCAATAGGGTATCCCTTT
>DCDC01000030.1 GCA_002316225.1 Firmicutes bacterium UBA1065
AAGGAGATGAATAACTAATCCCAATTTTCACATAAACACGTGATAAATTAATTCATAATCTACGGGAGATAAAGAGATGGAAAAACGTAACATTATTTCAGGTATTAAAAAGTATCGAAGCGAAGTAGATACAAATTTCCACATGCCGGGACACAAGGGGAAACCGGAAATTTTCAGCGAACTTGAAAAGAATCTGAGTTTTTTTGATATTACTGAAACATTGGGAACGGATAATTTGCATTATCCCACTGGTTTTATTAAAGATGCGATGGATTATATTTCCAAGGTATACGGAAGCAAAAAATCTTACATGGTTGTCAATGGTACTTCCTGCGGTATAATCTCGGCAATTTTGGCTTGTACAAATCCCGGAGATAAGATACTTGTGCAAAGAGATTGTCACAAGTCGGTTTACAATGCGTGTATATTAGGAGATTTGAAACTCTTTTACCTGTATCCGGATTTTAATAAGGAATACGGCTTGAATTTCAGTATAAGCATAGAAAAGCTTGACCAAATGCTCACCGATAATCCGGATATAAAATTGGTTGTGTTGACCTATCCTACATTTTACGGTATATGTTTTGATGTGAAGAAAGCAGCGGATATAGTTCATAAGCACGGCAAGATTTTGATGATAGACGAGGCCCACGGGTCTCACCTTCAATTTTGCAAGGACCTTTTGCCGCCACCTGCGGAAAATTCAGGTGCTGATATAGTTACCCAAAGTACCCATAAAACCTTGCCTTGTCTTACTCAAGGTTCAATTTTGCATGTTTGCTCAGACAGGGTAAATATCAACAATATTGAGACCATGTTAAGGATGCTCCAAACTACATCTCCATCTTATATTTTGATGGCAGCAATAGAAAATGCAGTTCATTGGATGGAGGAAAACGGAGAAGAAAGACTGAAGAGAAATATCGAGGTCTTTAAAAGAAGAACTTTGGAACTTAGAAATATGGGAATAAATGTGCTTGAAGACGACTTCCTGATAAGCGAGGGCTTGTATGATTTCGATGCCACCAGGGCGGTCATAAGCATGAGCGAACTTGGAATAACAGGCACCCAACTTCAGGATATATTGAGGTATAAATACAGGATACAAATGGAATTTGCTGATTTGCAGTATACTGTCGGTTATGTTACGGCAATGGATGAGCCTGAAGATATTAACAGACTTTTTGACGCCATAAAGGAAATATACATTGAAGAATCAAAAATCAATAAAAAGAGAGGAATTGTTCAAATTGAGCCATTCCCGCAACTGCAGCACGAAAGAAAAATGAGGAAGGCATTTTATGCGGAGAATATGCTCCTTAATATGGATGATGCCATAGGGAAAACAGCTGCAGAATTCATCATACCCTATCCTCCAGGAATACCCCTGGTTTGTCCGGGTGAAATAATTGTTAAAGAAACTGTTGACTATGTTAAAACCATGCTGGAACATGGCATTAACGTAAACGGTGTTGTGGATAATAATTTTGTGAGAGTTGTCAAATGGAAGGAAGATTTATAGTATTGGAAGGCTCCGATGGTTCGGGCAAAAGCACCATAGCTGAAAGAATAGGAAGATATTTCAGAGAAATGGGTCATGACATTGAATTCACCAGGGAGCCGGGAGGAACACAGATAAGCGAAAAAATCAGGGAATTGATTTTAGACAGAAACAACACCGAGATGGATTACAGGACTGAAGCCTTGCTTTATGCCGCTTCAAGGGCACAACTGGTGTCAGAGAAAATTATACCCTGGCTTAAGGCAGGAAAGGTTGTAATAAGCGAAAGATATGTTTATTCAAGTTTGGTATACCAAGGCCTTGGAAGAGGCCTTGGTATCGACGAAGTAAAAAAGATAAATGATTTCGCAACAGCTGGTATTAAGCCGGATTTGGTGATTTTACTGGATGTTGACCCTGAAAAAGCTTTGAAAAGAAAACTCAGCATCGACGGGGGAGACAGGCTGGAAAACGAGGATATATCTTTTCACAAAAGCGTATACGAAGGATATAAAAAGCTTTCATCATATTTTCCCGAAATAGTAACCATAAATGGTGACAGGCCAATTGATGAGGTTTTTGAAGAAATAAAAGTTTTGCTAACAAGGTAAGGAGGGTTCTTATGAAGCTGATAACGGCAATCGTTCAAAACGATGATGCTAACAAGTTGATTTCCGCTTTGAGAGAAAGTGGTTTTTCATCTACCAAAATGTCATCAACAGGCGGCTTTTTAAGTTCCGGGAATACAACCGTAATTTCGGGAGTTGAAGATGACAAGGTTGATGAAGCCATTGAAATAATAAGAAAAATATGTAAGACCAAGAAGAAGGTTACTGCAGCCATACCTCCAAGTTCATTCAGCACCGTTGGGGGATATTTGCCCCAAACCATTGAAGTGACGGTGGGAGGAGCTGTTGTGTTTGTAACTCCCGTAGACAGGTTTGAAAAAATATAAGGAGAAAGTCATGCTTTTCAGCCAAGTGGCAGGACAGGAAGAAATAAAAAGATCTTTGATTAATTCGATTAACAATAATCAGGTTTCTCACTGCTATTTATTTGAAGGACCTGAAGGCATGGGTAAATATGAATTGGCTTTATTATTTGCTCAGTCGCTTTTTTGTTTGAATTTTCATGATGAACCTTGCAATGAGTGCAAAAACTGCATTAAGGTAAATTCTCTCAACCACCCTGATTTACACATCATTAATGAAGAAGGAAAGGGTATAAAGAGAGAAGATATAGATGACCTTATAAGTTCAATATACAAAAAACCCTATGAGGCTGATATAAAGGTTTATATTATAAAGGATGCCCACTTGATGACTCCACAGGCAGCTAATACATTTTTAAAGACTTTGGAGGAGCCGCCGGGAGATGCGGTCATGATACTTATGACCGTGAATTCAAATTTGCTTCTTCCAACCATTGTATCAAGATGCCATGTGCATAAATTCAGAAGCGTCAGCAAGGAAACGATAATGGCGTCCCTGAAAGATTTTGACGGTCAAACGGCTGAACTGGCAGCCTATTATTCCAAAGGAATACTCAATAAAGCTTTAAACATTGTTCAAGGGAAAGATGATATCCTTAAAAAAAGGGAAGAAATCATCAAAATCTTTGACAGAATCATAAATAACGATTCCGAAATTATCTATGAATTAGAAAATTACTTTGATGACGAAAAAGATAATATAGATTCAATTATAGAAATTATGACTATTTGGATAAGAGATATAATGTATGTTCAAAATAATCTGGAAAACCTTGTAATTAACAAGGATTATATTGATTTATTGAAACTACACGGAAAAAGAATGAAAGCGAATTCAGATTTAATTGAATTCATGCAAAATATCAGTGATGATATTAAGAGCAACGTTAATTATAAACTGGCCATAGACAATATGCTTTTGAAAATTCAGGAGGACTTTAAATGATAAAGGTAGTTGGCGTAAGATTTAAAAAAGCCGGCAAGATATACTATTTTGATCCCGAGAAAAAGTGGATCAACAATGGAGATCATGTTATTGTGGAAACCATAAGGGGTATCGAATACGGACAGGTTGTCGTAGGTCCCAAGATGGTTAAGGAAGAAAATATAGTTCAACCCTTAAAAAAGGTATTGAGGGTTGCCACTGAAGAGGATAAAAGAATAAATCAGGAAAATACCGAAAAGGAAAAGGAAGCTTTTGATATATGCTTAAAGAAAATTGAAGAGCACGGCCTTGAAATGAAGCTCATTGATATAGAATACACTTTTGATAATAACAAGGTTATCTTCTATTTCACGGCTGACGGCAGGATTGATTTCAGGGAATTGGTAAAAGATTTGGCTGCCATATTCAGGACAAGAATAGAATTGAGGCAAATCGGGGTAAGAGACGAGGCCAAAATGATTGGAGGTATTGGTCCCTGCGGGAGACAAATGTGCTGCGCAACATTTTTGGGCGAATTCTATCCCGTGTCTATAAAAATGGCGAAAGAGCAGAAATTGTCTTTAAATCCCGCCAAAATTTCGGGGATATGCTCCCGACTTATGTGCTGTTTAAACTATGAACACCAGGTATATGAAGAAAATATTAAAAAACTCCCTGATTTGGGAGACAGGGTACAGGTCCTGGGAACAAACAAAACAGGGATAGTGATGGACATCAATCCTCTGTTTGTAACAGCAAAAGTTAATATCGAAAAAAGCGACGGGACGATAGAAGTTGAAGAAATAAAGGGTGAATATCTGAAAGTTGTTGAAGAGGGAGTAGTTAAACCTGCTGATGTTGAAGAAATCGATATTAATTTGGATGAATTAAAAGAACTGGAAGATTAATAAATAAATCTTAAAACTGTCAAGGTATTACCGGGCAGTTTTTATTTTATCAGTTTTCTTTTATGTTAAAATCATGGTATAATGAATTCAATAATTATTAAAGGAGTGTACAATGACTGCCAATAGAATAAAGATTGCAATGCTTGGATTCGGAAATGTAGGAAGGGCCTTTGCCAGGTTGCTGACCGAAAAACAAGGAGAAATCCTGGATAAATTTAATGTATGGGTTGATGTTGCAGCTATTTCAACAAAATCAAAAGGATGCCTGGTTAATGAAGATGGCATTAATTTAAGTGAGGCATTGAATGATATAGAGAAGTTCAATCATTTCGATAAAAAAAGGAAGGATTATAGAGAAATGACCTCTCTTGAGGTTGCTGAAAGTGTTGATTATGATATTCTTTTCGAATTAACACCTCTTCAAATATTTTCAGGTCAGCCTGCCATTGACCACATAAAGGCAGCCTTTAAGAGGAAGAAACACGCTGTAAGCGCGAATAAGGGACCCCTTGCCTGGGCATATGAAGAATTGCGTGATTTAGCAAACAAAAACCGGGTTCATTTTTTCTATGAAACAACCGTAATGGATGGTACACCGGTATTCAACTTAGTTGATGAAACGCTAAAATTCTGTAAAATAACGGAAATAAAAGGAATATTAAATTCCACCACAAATTTTGTCCTGGAAGAAATAGCAAAAGGTAAAGCCTATGATGAAGTTATAAAAGAAGGAAAGAAAAGAGGTTTTGTCGAAGAAGACCCGGCCATGGATATAGAAGGATGGGATGCTGCGGCAAAAATAGCTGCCTTGCTAAATGTCCTCATGGGTGCAAACATAACTCCTTATGATGTTGACAGGAAGGGGATAGAGGATATAACCTTTGAGCAGATTAAGGAAGCTGAAAACAGAGGCAATGTGATAAAATTAATTTGCTACGGAGGAATTGAAAACGGAAAAGTTATAGCAAGAGTAAGGCCTGAAGAAGTAAGTAAAAGCTCCCTTCTTGCAAGCATAACCGGTACTACATCCATAGTCAGCTTAACAACAGACATGATGGGTACAGTTTCCATAGTAGAACATGAACCGGAAATAGAACAAACCGCTTACGGAGTCTTCAGTGATTTGATAAGAGTATTAGGCAATATGTGAGTTAATTAAATATGAAAACACCATAAACTGAATTTCCCCATCTCACAGACAGCAGAATAGAAATCGATAATGACGTTGACCATCGGTTTGGTTGGCGTCATTTTTGTTGCCGATTTAACTCATATGATACCGGTTTGTATTAATTAAATCATTACATCAAATATAAATAATTAAATAAATATATTGCATTAGTGAAAACGTTATGGTAAGCTTTAAATGGTATATACAACTATACCATTCAGAAGAGGAAGTGAAACAATGATAAAGAACGACTATATTCCTCCCGTTTATATTCAAATAAGAGACATACTTATTGATAAAATAAACTCAGGAGAGTTCAAAAAAGGGAATCAATTACCTTCAGAGAGGGAGATAAGTGAAACTTATAAAATAAGCAGAATGACTGCAAGAAGTGCACTCACGCAGCTTGTAGAAATGGGATATGCTTACAGGGTAAAAGGAAAGGGGACATTTGCAAGGCTTCCCAAAATCAACAGAGATTTTGTAAATCTTTGTGGTTTTTCGCAAATGTTGAAATCAAAAGGAATAAAGCCCGGCAATAAGGTTGTAAAGCTTGGAATTTTGGAAGCTAATAAAAAAATCGCCTCCTTGCTTGAAACTACTATTGGAACAAAGGTCTATGAAATTGTCCGTATACGTTATGGTAATAATATTCCTTTAGCTTTAGAATTTTCATATCTGCCGGTCAGATTATTTAATGATCTCTTTCGATACGATTTTGAAAAAAATTCTTTATATAAAGTAATTGAAGAAAAATATGAATATAAATTGAAATATGCAAAACAGTGGATAAGAATCACCACATTAAACTCCAGTGAATCCAGAATTCTAAAAGTTAAAGAGAATACACCCGCATTCTTATTGGAATCAATAACCTACGACATGGATGACAGAGTTGTGGAAGCCACAAGGTCCTTAAATATTGGTGAAAGAACAACATTTTATACCGAATTATGGCCAAACAGCGAAAAATAATATTGATATACAACATATTAAGAATGGGGGTGAACAATGGTTAAAATAATTGGTATCGGAGATAACGTTGTAGATAAGTATATTCATATGGGTACCATGTATCCCGGTGGAAATGCACTTAATATAGCAGTACTATGCAGGCGTTATGGTGCCGAAACGGCTTATCTCGGTTGTCTTGGCAGTGACTTTGCAGGAAAACATATTTATGAATCACTGAAAAAAGAAGGAGTTGATGTATCAAGAGTAAGAGTATTGAAGGGAGAAAATGCCTTTGCTGAAGTGACTTTAATTAATGGAGACAGAGTATTTGTAAATGGAAGTAAGGGTGTATCACAAAACATAGTTTTAGATGATGAAGATTATAAGTTTATAAGCAAATTTCAACTTGCTCATACAAGCATCTACAGCGGTATAGAAGACCTGCTGCCTTCCATAAAAAAGGTAAATGTTAAAATATCTTACGATTTCTCGAATGATTATACTGACCATCATTTAGATAAGGCTCTGCCACACGTAGATTATGCTTTTTTTTCCGGAAGCGACAAGAGGGATGATGAGGTTATTAAGTTTATTAAAGAAGTAAGAGCATATGGAGCAGAATTGGTTTTAGTTACAAGAGGTTCAAAGGGTGCTACATTGTGGTATAACAATGAGTACTATAATCAAGGCATAGTACCGACAGATGTAGTTGACACTTTAGGAGCAGGCGATGGTTTTATTTCCAGGCTTCTCTTAGGTGTATTGAATAAGGAGAATATAAGAGAAACATTGTATCATTCGGCTAAAGAAGCGGCAAATGTTTGTACATATTACGGAGCTTTTGGTTACGGAGTTGATATTAAATAAAACAATTAGGAGGTAATTAAAAATGAAAATTAACAAATTATTAGTTTTACTCTTATCAGTATTATTAGTAATATCTTTGACAGCATGCCAGTCAAGCCAACCAACAGGCGGTACAGATCAGGTTGAAATCAAATTTTTGCATAAATGGCCGCAACCGGAATACAGTGTATATTTTGATGAAGTAGTGGAAGCTTTTATGAAGGAAAACCCAAACATAAAAGTAAGTGTTGAAGCAGTTGGAGACGAACCAATAAAAGATAAACTGCGTGTATTAATGGGAACGGATAATCAACCGGACGTTTTCTTTTCATGGTCAGGTGAATTCGCAGCTAAGTTTGTAAGATCAAATAATGCCCTTGATTTAACACCTTATCTTGAAAATGACCCTGAGTGGAAAAACAGTATTATGGAAGCGGGATTAGAGCCATTTACATATGATGGTAACTACTATGGCATTCCATTCAGAATCAACGGGAAATTCTTTGTTTACAATACAGAAATTTTTAATAAATTAGGATTGAAAAAACCCAATACCTGGGATGAGTTTATGACAGTATTGGAAACACTTAAACAAAATGGCATTACACCTATAGGATTTGGAAATATATATCCTTGGGCAGCCTGCCATTACATAACCGGGTTAAATCAAAAGTTTGTACCTCAAGAAGTCAGGGTAAAGGATTATAACCCAAAGACCGGGGAATTTACCGATCCGGGATATATTAAAGCTCTTGAATATTTTAAATCTCTAAATGATAAAGGTTATTTCATAGAAGGTGTAAATTCAACCGAGCATAACATGTCCAATCAAATGTTCTATGGGGAACAGGTTGCAATAATTTATGTTGAATTGGAAGAATTTGTTGAAGTAGAAGAAAATCTGCCGGGGAAATGGGATTTCTTTAAAATGCCTGATATACCCGAAGGAAAAGGAAATCAGAACTTCTTAACCGGGGCTCCGGATGGATTCTTAGTTTCAGCAAAAACTAAACATCCTGAAGAAGCTGTAAAATTCCTTAAATATTTAACTAATAAAGCTAATGCCGATAAATTAGTACAGCAGCTTGGATGGCCAAGCCCAATAATCGGTGCCGTAAATGAAGGAAATTCTCCCGATTATTTGGTAAGAGGCATGAAGGCTATTGAAGAAGCAGAAGGTATGGCTCTTTGGCTTGACACTGATATTCATATAAAAATTTCAGACGTTTATCTGCCAAATTTGCAAGAACTGCTTAATGGAACAAAGACTCCTGAACAGATAATGGCTGAAGTTCAAAAGGTGGCAAAAGAAGTACAGAGTGAAGTAGAATAACAGAAAACTGCTCTTGATTAACAGGAGTGATGATATGAACATTTATAGAAATAAAAAGGTAGCCATATTATTTATGCTGCCCGCCTTGGTATTTGTTATTTTGTTTATTTACTACCCCATTATTCAAAACTTTATTTATAGTTTGTACAGGTGGAGTAGTTTCTCGGAAGTAAAAGTTTTTGTTGGTTTTGATTATTATAAAAGATTGTTATCAGATCCCATATTCTATATCGCACTGAAAAATAATGCGCTGTACGCTATTATTTCGATCGTGTTTCAGGTAGGAGTCGGAATGATTTTAGCAGCTGTATTGGAAGAAAAAATCATGAGACGATACCAGACCTTTTTTCGAACCGTATATTTCATGCCGTCGGTTATTTCTATAACCGTGGTAGGGTTATTGTTTCAGTTGGTTTATAATCCAAATATAGGGCTGCTGAATGCCTTTTTAAAAGTAGTTGGACTTGAAACACTGACGCATGATTGGCTGGGCCGGAGCGATACAGCAATGTTTGCTATTATTGCTACATCCCAGTGGCAGTATATAGGATATATAATGCTGTTATTTCTTGTGGCAATTCAAAAGATACCTGAAGAGTTATATGAGTCAGCCATGATTGATGGAGCAAATGCAATCCAAAAATTCATTCATGTAACCATACCCCAAATCAAAGAAACTATACTGGTTACATCAATAATCACTATAATAGGAGCATTTAAGGTATTTGATGAAGTTTATGTCATGACTGCAGGAGGTCCCGGCAGGTCAACCGAAGTTTTAGCTTCTTACATGTACCGTGCGGGCTTTAGAAATGATGAAATGGGATATGCAGCAACTATTGCTACAGTGATATTTTTAATTACTTTTATTGTTACTTTAATACAACTTAAAGTATCAAAAGAAAAAAATGAGGCATAAGGAGGAAAATATGAATAAGGAGCACAACGGCTTATCTAAATTTATATTCATGTTTGTTTTCCTTTTGCTCATAACCTATTCCGTAATAATTATTTATCCGTTGTTATGGATGATAATCTCAGGCTTTAAAACCAATCAAGAATTGTTTTTGGAACCTTGGGGTTTACCGGCAAAATTACTCTGGAGCAATTATAAATCTGCCTGGGATGTTGGAGTCGGAAAATTTTTCGTAAACAGTTTGTTCGTTACATCGGTTTCTGTAACGGTGACCTTATTTATAAGTGCATGCTGTGCATTTCCATTAAGCCGCTATGAGTTTAAAGGGCAAAATATATTCTTGCTCATAATAATCGGGGGGGTGATGCTAGCCCCCCAGGTGAGCTTAATATCACTGTATAAATTACTTCAAAGGCTCAAGATATATAATACATATTGGGCACTGATAATTCCATACATTGCCTTTAGAATACCCTTTACAACATTTTTAATCAGGTCATATATGTTATCTTTACCTCGTGAGATTGAAGATTCAGCATATATAGACGGTTGTACATCCTGGAGGTTGTTTTGGAACATAATTCTTCCCATGTGCAAACCTATAATGGCTACATCTGCTTTATTGGCAGCAATGTCAGTCTGGAATGAATTTATGTTTGCCTTGGTATTTATCGAGGACAGTACTCTAAGGACAATTCCTGTCGGCATAATGAATCTGAGAAGCACACTGAGCACGAATTGGACAATACTGTTGGCTGCGCTTACAATTTCGGCACTTCCTATGATAATACTGTTTATAGTTTTCCAGAAACAGTTTGTAAGAGGTATAACGCAAGGTGGAGTCAAGGGATAACTTAATGTATAGGAGGAAAACAAAATGAAAGTGGATTATACTGATTATAAAGCAGTTCTTCAAAGAGGAATCGATCAAAAGAAAAACATAGAAGAAGCTGTTGAAAAAATAGTAAAAAAAGGTGTTGAAAATGTATTTTTAGTTGGCTGCGGCGGCTCGCTAGCTGTTATGACACCATTGAAATATGTAATGGAGATTAATTCAAAGCTTCCCGTTTATGAATATAATGCAAGTGAATTTATTAATATTAAGCCTAAGCTATTCGGTGAAAAATCACTGGTGATATTGTCATCATACACAGGGACAACAAAGGAAACTGTTGCAGCAGCAAAATTTGCGAAAGAAATGGGTGCAGCAACCATAGGTTTTACCGGCGAAGCCGATTCTCCTCTTGGGCAAAGTGTTGACTTTGTATTTGCAAATGCAGCTAAAAACGGCGTTACTGATTCTAAATTAATCATGCTTTATCAAATTGTGTTTAATTTAATAAAGCATACAGATAATTATGACAAATATGATGATATGATGGACGCTCTGGCCACGCTTCCGGACAACATGGTAAATATCAAAAATTTAGCAGAAGAAAAAGCTGAACAATTTGCTTTAAAATATAAGGATGCTGACTTTTTCATGACATTGGGGGCAGGGGCCGTTTGGGGAGAGACTTATTCTTATGCTGTATGTATATTGGAAGAAATGCAGTGGATTAAGGCTCAACCGGTACATGCAGGCGAATTCTTCCACGGTTCGTTTGAAATAGTCCAAGAAGATACTAATCTTTTGGTATTCCAAGGGGAAGATTTAACCAGGCCGCTTCTTGACAGGGTTATAACTTTTGCAAACAAGTATACTAAAAACATGGTTTTAATAGATACAAAGGATTATCCCTTGTATGGAGTACCTGAGGATCTGAGAGGATATTTTAGTCCATTTGTAATATCTGCAGTTTTGGACAGGTTTTCTGAAAACCTTGCTTCAGTAAGAAATCATCCTTTATCAACAAGAAGATATATGACTAAGGTTGAATACTAATATAAACTCTGGGAGGATGATGATAATGGCCAATATATCTTTAAGAGGCGTCAAAAAGGTATATCCCGGCAATGTTACTGCAGTAAGAAACTTTAATCTTGAAATTGAAGATAAAGAGTTTATTGTATTAGTAGGACCATCAGGTTGTGGTAAATCAACTACACTTAGAATGATAGCCGGTTTAGAGGAAATTAGCGAGGGTGAAATATATATCGGAGATGTTTTAGTAAATAATGTTCATCCAAAAGACAGGGATATTGCCATGGTCTTTCAAAACTATGCCTTGTATCCACACATGTCTGTTTTTGATAACATGGCATTTGGTTTAAAATTACGTAAAGTTCCAAAAGAAGAAATAACAAAAAGAGTAAAAAGTGCGGCGGAAATATTGGAAATCGAAGATTTATTGGATAGAAGGCCCAAGGCTTTGTCCGGAGGACAAAGACAAAGGGTTGCATTGGGAAGAGCCATGGTCAGGGAGCCAAAGGTCTTTTTAATGGATGAACCATTATCTAACTTGGATGCCAAGCTTAGAGTACAAATGAGAACAGAAATAGCCAAGCTTCATAAAAGACTTCAAACTACATTTATTTATGTTACCCATGATCAAACAGAAGCAATGACAATGGGCACAAGAATAGTTGTTATGAAGGATGGTGATATACAACAGATAGATACACCTCAAAATGTGTATGATTATCCTGCTAATACTTTTGTTGCCAGGTTTATAGGCAGCCCCCAGATGAATATAACAGAAGGGCTGGTTCGTGATAATGATGATAGAATAGAGATTGTACTATCAGAAGATACAATAATTAATATAAGTCAGGAAAAGGAAAAACTACTTAAAGAAAAAGGCTACGTGGATAAAAAGGTTTTAGTTGGATTTAGACCTGAAAACCTGCATGAAACTGAGGTTGATGAACTGAAGAGTCATTATTCGACAATAAATGCAACGGTTGAAGTATCAGAGCTAATGGGGTCGGAAACATACCTGTACATGAATAAATTTGGGAAACAAATAATTGCACGGGTGGATCCAAAATCTAAAAAACGATCAGGAGACAGGGTTGAATTAAGGATTCATTGGGACAGATTTCATTTGTTTGATATTGATACTGAAGAGGCTATAAAATAGGCATACATTAATGACAGAAGAAACATATACTGGTTATATGGTATATGTTTCTTCATATTTAACAACATTTTAATAATGTTTCGAGGGATATAATGATATTGAAAAATATTAAGCTGGTAATATTTGATTTAGATGGTGTATTACTTGATACGGAGAGAATTTCAACAAATTGTTGGATGGAGGCTTTTGAGAAATTCGGCTATAGGTTGGATTTTGATGTTGCTGCAAAAGAAATTGGAAGCAACAATAGCAATCGAGAATCATACTATAAGGATTTGTTTGGAAATGATTTACCTTACGGTAAAATAAAGGATTTATATTCAAAAACACTTTTCGAATCAATAAAAAATGATAAAAACTTGTTAAAAAAGGGAGCTATTGAGATATTAGATTATTTGGACTTAAAGAAAATAAAAAAGGCAGTAGCTTCTTCATCATGTAAAGAAAGAGTAACTGAATCATTGAAAGCAGCAAATATTTTTGATCGTTTTGATATGATTTTGAGTGGAGATGATGTAGATAAGTGCAAACCTGATCCTGAAGTACATATAAAAATATGCCAACAACTAAAGGTTAACATAAATGATGCAATTATAATAGAAGATTCTGATATAGGTGCAGAAGCTGCATATAATGCCAATATTAAATATGTATTAATACCGGATTTAAAAAAAATTCCATCTAATTGGATTAACAGATGTTATGCTGTTAAGAAAAACCTATATGAACTATTTATTTGAGTAAAAAGTCTGCTTGGAACCACTGTCCAAAAAGCAGACTTTTTTTATATTATTGAATAGTTTTATATTCTGTAAATCCATATGAGTATGCAGTTTTCTTCTTTTATTGATGCTTATAATCAAAATGAAGCCTTTGACCCTTGCGGTTTTGCTCATCGTAATCTTCAAGCATTCCCTTGGTATCCTTAAAGAGTGCGAAAATAGCTATTAAGTTTGGTATAACCATGATACCGTTAAACATATCTGCTAAGTTCCATACGAAATCAACTTTTTGGTATGAACCTAAAACTATGAATATCAATACTATTATCTGATAAATCCGGATTGAATTCTTACCTTTGAACAAATATCTTATATTGTTTTCACCAAAGTAATACCAGCCTACCAGGGTTGTAAAGGCAAAGAAAGTCAAACATACGGCAAGGAATTTTTCCCCGATGGGACCGAAGGCAATGTTGAAAGCCTCCTGGGTAACGCCGACTCCGACCAATCCGGCTTCATTGGCTCCGGTTGATAAAATTACTATTGCTGTCGCAGAACATACCAGGATGGTGTCTATGAATACTGCTATCATGGCAGAAAGTCCCTGTTCAACCGGATGGAGCACATGGGCTACAGCATGGGAGTTTGGAGTTGAACCCATACCGGCTTCATTGGAGAACAGACCTCTTGCTATTCCGTATCTTATTGCCTGTTGTACTCCTATACCGGCAGCTCCGCCCATTATTGCTTCAGGCTTGAATGCTGCAACAAAGATAGCTTTAAATACGTTGACTATATTTTCCCTGAACAGGACCATTATTGCCAGAGCACCTATAATGTACACCATTGCCATAAGAGGTACTACTAATTCGGCAAAGGATGCAATTCTCTTCATTCCACCTATAAAAATAAGTCCTGCGATAGCAGCGATTATAATACCTACAACCAATTGGGGTATGTTAAATGCTCTGCTTACTGCGTCAGCAATTGAATTTGACTGAACCATGTTGCCGATAAACCCTAAGGCTATTATAAGGGCTATAGCAAAAAATGAAGCCAAACCTTTATTTCCCAGACCATTCTTAATATAGTAAGCCGGTCCGCCGACTAATTGGCCATCCCTGTCGGTTTCACGATATTTCTGTGCCAAGGTTGCTTCTACGAAAATTGTTGCCATTCCAAAAAAGGCAGAAACCCACATCCAAAATACAGCCCCTGGCCCTCCTGTTGTAATTGCAGTAGCAACTCCGGCAACATTGCCTGTCCCGATTTGTGCCGCAATACTTGTTGCAAGTGCTTGAAAGGATGACATTGAGCCTTCTTTGGCTTTTTCTTTTTTGAAAACCCCTCCAAATACCCTTTTTGCGGCAGATCCAAATCGTTTTACCTGAATGAAGCCTAATCTCAAAGTAAAGTACAGGCCGATACCTACAAGGCCGAAAATAAGTACATAATCCCATAAAATTCCGTTTACAAAACTTACGATGTTTTCTAA
>DCDC01000187.1 GCA_002316225.1 Firmicutes bacterium UBA1065
AATGTGACCCGGGGAGATTTCATGCTGATGCTATACAGGGCTTTGAAATTATCGGGAACTGACAGGGGTAATTTCAGCGATGTTCCCAAAGACAGCTACTATTACAGGGCTATTGCAATTGCCAAATCACTTGGCATAGCTAAGGGTTACGGGGATAATTTCATGCCTCAGGCAGGAATAACCAGAGAAGATGCCATGGTTCTTGTGGACAGGGCTTTGACAACCATAGGCAAAAAGCTTACGGCAGGCAAGGCAAGTGATTTATCTGCCTTTAAGGACAGGAATTCGGTATCTGATTATGCGGTTACCTCCGTAGCAACCTTGGTAAAGGCAGGCATAATTCAGGGAAGCAATTCCTATCTGTACCCGAAATCAATGATTTCGAGAGCTGAAATGGCCGTAATCTTATACAAGGTTCTTCAATTGGATCTGTAATTTTACTGTCATCCTGAGGGCTTTAGCCCGAGGATCCCATGATATCCTTCGCTAAGTTCAGGATGACAAGTTTTGCCAAAGAGCCGGACAGCTGTTCCTCTTACAAGGGAGGAACAGCTGTTTCATTGAAAGAGTATCATGGCCTATGTTCTGCTTCTGCTTGAGATTTGGTTTCATGAACCGTGCCATGAGGGTGCTGGGACGGTGCATAAATGGAATAAAGTTTAAGGCGCCTGGATCCTGTATTGATTAAATTATGCCATTTGCCGGCAGGTATTATAAATATGAAATCTTCAGAAACCATTTCCTCAAAGTCCAGATTATCTTCACTGTCTCCCATCTGTACGATTCCGCGGCCATCTTCGATCCTTATGAACTGGTCAACATCAGGGTGCATCTCCAAACCTATATCCTCACCGGGATTTAAGTTCATTAAAGTGAGTTGCAAATGATCTCCCGTCCAAAGAGCTGATCTGAAAGTATTGTTCTGTTGAGTTGCTTCCTCGATGTTTATGACAAAAGGATTGGGGCCGTAGTCCATTATTTCTATGAAACCTCTGTTGCTTGGATATTGTAAGGCCCAGGGACTATAAAGCCGCTCCCGGTTATAAGGATAGTTGGGATAGATGGGATACCTGGGATAGCCGTTTAGATCAGGATTCATGTAATAATTATTGAAATAAGGACTATACATTCTTTGACGATTGTACATCCTGTCTCTATGCTTGCTTGGATACATGCCTGGATGGGGGTAGTAATAATAATTGTACATATTATAAATTCCTTTCTGTATATTATTAATACCATAATATGTTTTCAATACAGGTAAGGTGCTTGAAAATTCAGTTAACAAAATATATAATAAATTCAGCTTTTATTTTGCAGGCTGTAAGCCTTGGAGGTAAAATGTATATTGAAATAATCAAAGCAATAATATTGGGGATAGTTGAGGGTATAACCGAATGGCTTCCCATCAGCAGTACGGGACACATGATTTTGGTGGAGGAATTTATTAAATTTGAAGCTTCTGAAGAATTTATGGAGATGTTCAGGGTCGTGATACAATTGGGAGCCATAATGGCTGTCGTATTGCTCTACTTCCATAAACTTAATCCTTTTGCTCCAAGGAAGACTAAGAAAGAAAAAAGAGACACCATGGATATATGGTTTAAGGTGATAGTGGGTGTACTGCCAGCGGCCATCCTTGGCTTCTTGTTTGATGATTGGTTCGATGAACATTTCTACAATTATCAAACCGTAGCAGTAACCCTCATTTTATACGGGATCCTCTTCATAGTCATTGAAAACAAGAATAAGGGCAAGCCGGCAAGCATCAGGAGCTTTAAAGATATGTCCTGCATGACGGCCCTGATCATAGGCTTCTTTCAAGTCTTATCTTTGGTGCCTGGCACATCCCGCTCGGGAGCTACCATTTTGGGTGCCATAATACTTGGAACATCAAGAAATATAGCCGCTGAATACTCCTTCTTCTTGTCCATACCCGTGATGTTCGGGGCAAGCGCTTTGAAACTCTTTAAGTTCGGTTTTGACTTCACCGGTCTGGAGATGGGAGTGCTCTTGACCGGAATGACAGTTGCCTTTATAGTGTCCTTAATAGCCATAAGGCTCTTGTTAAGATATATAAAGAACAATGATTTTAAAATTTTTGGTTGGTACAGGATTATTTTGGGTATATTGGTATCTGCATATTTCATGTTTATGGGATAAAAATAAAGCTTCCTTTAAGCTGATTATGCCAAAATGAATAAATCGGGTTTCTTGGGACACATAAAATATTTATGTTAACAAGAAGATTATAAGGAGTATGGTATGTCTGAAGAAAACATAATAAAAATAACTGAGAGGGCTGCCGAGCATCTTAAGAAAAAAGGGAAGCTTCAGGTTACGATAGAAATTCCGGAAAACCGTTTGAGCAGCGAAAGCGTGCTTGTGCCTGTTCCGGAAATTATCGGCCGGAAGCCCAAGGAACCGGAAAACTATCAAATAATCAATGTTGACGGAATAGACGTATATGTATCAAAGTCACTGGTCCTGCCTAAAAACGATGTAATTATTGACCTGGATACATTCCTGGGCATGAAATTTCTAAGGGTATCGGGATTTAAATCAAACGAAAGCTGAGAACGTGCAAGGCTTTTTGGCAAAGGAAGTAATCATAAATGAAAAAGGCAAAGGAAAAGCAAAGGGCATGGAACATAATATGGAGTGTTTCGGGAGACTACTCCATAATCCCCGATATTACGGCATACGATGAGAGGGGTAAGGCTGATTTATACTGGAACTACATAATCGGTGCCGTATACAGGCATTATGATTACAGGCTTTTTAATGAATTTTTTGACAACTTTAGCTATGATAAGGATTATTTGTTTTATCAGAAATTAATGATGCTTGGCCTGGAAGGATGCATCTTTGAAAGGGATAGTAAAAGCAGACCGGTTTTGGCCGGTCTTCGTCATGAGTGCGGTAAAAAAGCTTATGAAAATCGTGACGGGATAGAGTTATTTGATGAAATATTAGCTGCATACTTCAGCAGGATATACGGGTATGATATCAGGGTCAGCGATGGTATAAAGAACTTACTGGATGACCTGAAATTTGACCTAAAGGATGATACCAAGCAAGTAATCTATAAGATGAATCAAATAATCAAAAAATACTTTGAACCTGATTTTAGCAGTGAGTTTTATATAAAAAGAATAAAAGCCAAATTAAAATTTTTTGGAAGAAAAACTCCTTCAATCAAAGGAAGCACCCTGACCTTTAAAGAGGAAGAGGATAAAGGCAGACAAAAGGGTAAAATATTCTCCGGTTTGCTTAAGCTGAAAGAGAAATCAGATGACAGGGAAAGGAAATTCATACAAGATTATTTCGGAATATCCATACTGGGAGAATCAAAAACAAAAGCCCTGGAAAGAATACTATGCGACGATGCCCATGAAGGCTGCCGCCTGCATTTTACCAGGGGCCAGTTTGGTGAAAGTGATGACGCGATTTTCAGACAAAAGCAAGCTGCTCAGCAAAGGAATAAAAATAAGCTCCACTACCTGAACAATTATATCAGGAATACAAACGCCATCACCAAGCTAACCCAAAGAATCAAAAATGCCATGATAGTAAACTATACCTACTCCATGAAGTCTGATTCCGGTAAGCTTAATACTGAAATAGCCTGGAGGACTGTCCTTGATGACGACAGGATTTTTCTAAAAATTATTAAAGATGAAATACCGGATATGTCCGTTGATATTATGCTTGATGCTTCGGCTTCCCAGCTTAACCGCCAGGAAACCATAGCAGAAGAAGGATATATAATTGCAGAAAGCCTGACCCGATGCAACATTCCCGTGAGAATTTATTCTTTCTGCAATATGAGGGATTACACCGTCATGAACCTTTTCCGAGACTATGATGAAAAAGGCAACAATGATAGGATTTTCAATTACTATGCAGCCGGTTTTAACCGGGACGGGATGGCCCTTCGTACCGCTATTCACATGATGGAAGATTCAAAATACAACCACAAGATATTGATAGTCCTGTCAGATTGCAGGCCAAACGACATGCTGGGTGTTGCCGCCAAAGGCCTCATTCCCATACAAAAAGAGTATGCCAATGAAACCGGCGTGAATGATACCGCTAACGAGGTAAGAAAGGGATGGAAAAAGGGAATATCAATTCTCTGCGTTTTTACCGGAAAGGATGAGGATCTGCCTTCGGTAAAAAAAATATACGGTCAAAAGTTCACCCGCATATTGACCTTGGATAAGTTTGCCGAAATGGTGGGAGTACTGATAGAAAGAGAATTGATTAATAAATAATGAGATCC
>DCDC01000129.1 GCA_002316225.1 Firmicutes bacterium UBA1065
CTCCTTCTGTTAATAGTTTCCTTTCCTTCATTTGATTTATGGTATTTATTATACCCGGCTTTTCCAAATTCCCCCTCAAATCAAGGTGCTCCATTACAGAGTGAAGCAAGGTTCCCATATCTGCCCCTTTTAAATCTTTATCCAGTATAAATCTCTCATCTTTTTCATTATATTCAAAAACATCAACCAAGCCCGGAATATGATATCTCAATTTTGCAAATTCCTTATTCCCCAAGTTTCTTAGGTCTGTAACGGAAAGCTTGGCAGGTACGTTAACCGAGGTCATGAAAGGATATTTAAAACTTAAACGCCTGCCTATCTCCCGGTAATAAGGACTGTTTTCCCGGTTTTTAAAATCCTTCATGGAAGCAATTCTTTTATCTATTGTATTAAGTTCTTCTTCCGTTTTCAATCTTAAATCATAAGGGGTAAGCATATTTAACTTCCAGTTTTTCCATTGGCCTTCTTTCATTATCTCAATGAACTCTTCAAAGCTTGTCCTGTCAAACAAACAGCCGCAAATCCAATCCATATACGAGAGGCCCTTGTAAACAGAAAATCTTGAATGACCCCTTTTCCAGGAGCTGTGCTTTGCTTCTAATTTGCCTACTGTTCCCACCATTATTAACCTGTCTATGGGCCTTGTCATCGCTACATATAAAACCCTCATTTCTTCAGATATGTTTTCTTTTTTAATTTTTAGCTTTATTGCTGTTCGAGCCAGGGTTTCTTTTTCTATTCTTTGGTTGACATCAACATACTTGGGGGCAATTCCGTAGTCCTTGTGGAGGAGGATTTTATCTTTCATATCCTGGAGATTGAACTGCCTGTTGAGGCCGCAAATAATAACAACAGGAAATTCCAGACCCTTGGACTTGTGTATGGACATAAGCCTTACAACATTGTCGTTTTCACCTAAGGTTTTGGCTTGTCCCCTGTCTTCCGAACCCTTGGCAATCTTTTCTACATACCTCAAAAACTTAAACAAGCCCCGCATCGATGTCTTTTCATAGTCATAGGCCAGATCAACCAGCATCCTTAAATTGGCCTGCCTTATTTTTCCGTTTGGCAGGGCTCCGGTAAAATTGTAATAATTGGTTTCTGTCAGTATATCCCATATTAAATCGTTAAGATGCATGTATCTGCTTCTGTATGACCAGTCGTAAATTTTTTCTTTAAATACTTTTAACTTTGATGCCAATTGGGCAGATTCCCCTTCATGGGCTGCTATATACTTATTTAGGGCACCTATGAAATATTTCTCCTTAGGATACTCAAGTCTTATTTCCAGCAATTCTTCGGTTGTAAAAGAGCCTATGGGGGATCTCATAACACTTAACAGGGGTATGTCCTGCCTGATGTTGTCGATGAGCTTGAGCAAGTTAAGGACAATTTTTACCTCTAAGGTTTCATAAAAACCTTTCCCCCCGTCATAATAAAAGGGAATGCCTTCTTTGTTAAACCTTTCTTCAAATATGCCTGCCCAGTTTGACACAGACCTTAACAAGATAACAATATCCTTATATTCGGTCTTTTTCCTTTCTCTTTTTCCGGGAAGGCAAGTTTCTTCCTTCAGCAAGTCTTTTATTCTGTTTGCAGCAAATACGGCTTCCAGCTCAGCCGTCTCCATGGATTCGATTTCAAGATCGGCTTCATTTTTTAAGTTTCCATCCTCCTTGTCTTCATCCGTATTCTCCTTCGAACTTTTTTGAGAAGCATTTTTATGTATTATATTCAGCTCCACCGGGTTGGAACCGGGAAATTCGCTTCCCGTATTCAAGGCAGCCTTCTCATCGTAGTCAACTTCCCCCAATTCCCGAGTCATGATTTTACTGAACACAAAGTTGACGGCCTTTAAGATTTCATCCCTGGACCTGAAATTTTTATTCAAATCTATAGCCACATTTACTGCTTTTCCATGCGAGCCCTCAAGGTTATTCAGGAAAGATCGGTACTTGGAAATAAATATATCCGGATCGGCCAATCTGAACCTGTATATGCTCTGCTTGACATCGCCTACCATGAACAAGTTGTCATCCCTCTTGATTTGGTTTATGATAGCCTCCTGCAAGCCGTTTGAATCCTGGTATTCGTCTATAAATATGTATTTGTATTTTCTCCTGTAGTAAGCGGCAGTTTCGGAAGATCTCAGTATTTTTAAGGCCAAATGCTCCAAATCATTAAAATCCACCAAGGAGTTTTCCTTCTTTTTTTCTTTGTAATACTTATCTGTTTTGATTATTAAGTCCCGCAAGGCCTCCATGGTGCCATGCATTGCATTGATTTCCGATGCATATTTGTCATAATCCAAATCATATGGAAGCTCGTGCTTTATCGATTCGATAATTGATTTGTACCTGGCTCTCAGGCTCTTGTTATTTTTTGACCCTCCCACCTCCATTTGCTTTTCAGGATCCACCTCAGGATGGTCTTTTTCTTTAAAAGGTGGAGCCTTAGGAGCCTTAAAGTCCTTGAGGACCCTCATGAATTCTTCCATGTCGGTCTCCAGACGGGCAATAAGGTCATCAACCAGGTCCATATCCTGTTTCAATATATCCAAATACTGGGCAGGTCCGTCAGGTTCAAGGCATATTTCTGTTGCTCTTTTGATGTAATCCTTGGCACCATACAGCAAGAGCAAAAAATATCTTTTTATTTCTTCCAGCCAGTCCGAATTCTTAAGTTCTTCTCTGCTTATATTCAATTTGTCTATATTTTCGGAAAACCAGGGGATGGGATCAGGAAAACTTAAAATAAACCTGTATATGCTTAATATTATTTGACTTAGTTCCTCATCACCCCTGTTCCCGGTAAAAGCTTCAACCAATTTCCTGAAGGAATCATTATCAGTGATTTTCTCATATTCTTCTTCCAAGGCTTCATCAAGGGCTTCCTGCAGGAGTATGCTTAATTCGCTCTGGTCCCCTACCCTGAAGTCAGGGTCGGTTTCTGCCAGGTGAAAATTCTTCTTCACCAGGTCCAGGCAGAAGGAATCTATAGTTGTAATCATTGCCTTGTTGATAAGGGACAGTTGCCTTCTTAAATGAGTTACATTTCCTTCTTTGCCATGAACTGCCTTAATCAATGATTTTTGAATTCTCTGCTTCATCCCTGATGCTGCAGCCTTTGTAAAGGTAAGAACCAAAAACTTATCTATGTCTTCGCCATTTTTTACAAGGCTAATTATCCTTTCGACCATAACGGCAGTTTTACCCGAACCGGCCGCTGCGGAAACCAGTATATTTGAATCTCTTAAATCGATTATCAGCTTTTGTTCTTCTGTCCAGTTCATCTTGCCCCTCCTTCCCCTGTGGTTATATTGGCGGTCCCAATAAACCTGAACTTGTTTCCCAGGGATCTGTCAAACTGGCAAATGCTTATGTATTCACAGTAGCTGCAGGGGATTGTGCCGTCGGGTTTCTTGTAAGGCTCTATATCAATCTTTCCTTCCAGGATACTTTTTGTCATCTCTGCACATTTATTATAAACCATATCCATCACTTCATGGAAGGTTTCTTCGCTTAAGGCCCTGGTTCTGCTTTCATTGAATTCCCCGTCTTTTTTAAGGGCTGCAGGTATGATGCTTGAACCGGAGTCGATGTGCTTATCCATAAATTTAACCACTTCTTTATCCTTAAGGACATAGCCCCGTAGTTTTAATTCCCTGAATATTTCTTCCTCCGGATCCTTTCCCTTATTGTCATCCCTGTAGAGGGGGTCATTTACATAATAGTAAAAGGCACCGCCTACGCGGGGTTTTTTGCCAAACAAGACTTCCCCTTTTTCTATCAAAGCTTTTAAATAAACAAACAATTGAAGCTGGATTCCTTCCTTGGCATCATCCAAATCAATATCACTGGGGGAAGATTTATAATCTATAATGCTTACATACAGGACCCCCTCATTTTCAAAGACATCCACCCTGTCTATTTTACCTCGTAGTTTTAATACTTCTTTAAGCTTATCCGTTTCAACGGGTAATTCGATTGGTGGTAAATAAAGACCTTTTTCAACCTTTTCGTCCTTAAAGTCGGCCAGGCCGATTTGAAGCTCCGTGTATTTAGGTCTGAAGTCGCTTGAATTCAACTGCTTAACCAAGGTCTTGCAGGTTCTTTTCATCACCCTTTTTATCTTTTCCTTCATGTATTTATTCCTGTGATTTGCCTCAAGAGCAGCCAATTCATCTGCCCGGTCGGATAAAACATCATCAGTTATCATAGTTGCCTCTTCTTCAGCCCTGGCCTCGTCAATTAAGCTTAAATCCCCGTATTCTTCATTTATTTTATTCGTGAATTTTTCGAGAACCGAGTGATAAATGTTACCTAAATCATAGAATTCAATTTTTTGTACAGGTCTTTCCTTTGGCTTTAGGACATTATCCAGGAAGTACTTAAACCCGCATTCAGCATAGGATTCAAGTTTTGAAACCGTCATGGTCATATTGTCTTGATAGATGCTTTTTACCAGGTCAGAATTTAAGGAGTTCACAAAATTTTTATATTGTAAGGCCTTGTTTATAATTTGAAACTTTTCCCTGTCATTCCTTTCATACCAGGTATAAACATCCTTCCAAAGCCCGTCTGTTTCATATCCGTCAATATAATTTCTCATCCTTTCCACCAGGTACTCGTAGGTGCCCCCGTAATTTGAAACAAATTCCAGTTCATCTTCCATGCTCAGGTCTGAGCCTTCCTTCACCCTGGTAAATATTTTTTTCAATATGTCAAGGTATAAGGATGCCTGCAAGCTTTCTCCCGTTGCCAGGCCCAAGGGGTAGGATACGGATAATTCATGGGAAGGGCTCGAAAACAGCTTGTAAAGCATGTGCTTTTCTTTAAAAATGTCATAGTCTCCTCCCTTAGTCAGCTTTACATCGTTCTCAAGGAGCTCTTCTCTTTCTTCGTTTAAGAGCAAACCCTTCTCGGTATTTCCGGAATCCAAATTGGTATCATTTGCTCCCATAATAAACAAGGCTTTTGGCTTGGTAACAGCAATCCTTTCAATCTCTCCCACTTCAACCTTGTCTATGGCCGGGGGTATTATGCTTATCTCGACTTCAGCCAGACCGGCTTCCAGCATTTTTCTGTATTCTTTGATTGATATTTCCATGTCCTGCCCGACCAGCAAAAGCTGTTCAAAGACTTCCATGGTATAATTCCAGCACTGGGAAAATTCACTGGCTTCCTCGAATTTGCCCATAGCATTGAATCCTTTGACGGCCCTATCCATCTTTTCCTTTACCCTGTGCTTATCCAGGTACTTAAAGAGGAGCCTGGTGATTTCATTTACGGTTTTAAGTTTGTTTACAACCTTTCTTTCAGCTTCAAAATCACCGGCAAACTCTTTCCTGTATTCTTCCATATCCTTGTTATCGGTTTCATTTTTCGTAAACTCCCTAAACCATTTTTCTCCCTCGATGCCGTATTGGAGGGCATAGTTTTCCAGGCACTGGACTTGACTGGTGCTTAAGGGGGAAAACCCTGTTTTTAAATATTCAAAGACATGGTCATGTTTAAATTTCCAAATAAACATATCAAGAATAGAGAGAAGGTACTTGCTTAAGGGGTTATTTAAAATATCCCTTTTAACATCCAGGAAGTAAGGTATTTCATATTGGGCAAAGACCCTTTTTATGTTTGTTTCATAAGTATCCAGGCTTCCCAATGCGACCTTTATATCTCTCCACCTGTAGTCCTTGTCCCTAACCAGGGATATTATTTTTGCTGCCGTTCTTTGGGTTTCCGTGTAAGGATTCAGGGAAGAGTATATGGTTATATTATCCGTATCCCTTTCGTATTCTTCCGCATTCAAGGAAAACATGTTTTTTTCAATAGCCTTTATTTCTGGTGCCAAAGACAGGTTTTGTTCAAGGGATATAACTTCCATATGTAAATCCAGTTTTTCTATGGTAAGGTAGGTATCGTGTATTATTTTAAAGGCTTCAAAATCATCCTTATCTTCCGGATTTTCAAGATATGATGAGTCTATATTTAACGAAAGGGTTACTGATTTGGAAAAATCACAAAGAGCTTTAATAACACTCAGCCTTTGGTGATTAAAACTTTCAAATCCGTCAATCCATATTCTTGAGTTATTAATATAGGACGATTCCTTGATAAAGGAAATAAAAAGATTGGTTTTATCCTCTTCGTCAAAATATTTTCCTTCGGTTCTTCTGTGGAATTCGGAATAAACCAGTTCGATGTCGTAAATTTTATTTTTCAAAAGCTCATCCTCCACATTGGATGCCGCTTTTATCAAGGAGGAACCATCAATAAGGTTTTGTTTTAATTCTGATATCAATTCTTCAAATTCTTTTAAAAACCCGCTTTGCCTGTAAGAAGACCCAAAAACCTTTAATTTCTCTTTATTTTCTTCAAATATCTGCTTAAGAAGCATTATTTTACCGAAAACACTCATTTCA
>DCDC01000189.1 GCA_002316225.1 Firmicutes bacterium UBA1065
CTAAAGCCCTCAGGATGACACAATGGGATATTCATAGCAATGACAGTTTGTGAATTATTCATAGCAATGACATTTTTCCCGTAATTATTATTCGTCCTGTTTTTTATGCGATTTTTTCCTTTGTTTTACGCATTCATTAAGCAAGTATTCTATTTGCCCGTTTATGGAGCGGAAATCATCCTCAGCCCAAGCCGCCAGTTCTTTCCAAAGAGATGATGATAATCTCAGCAATACCTGTTTCTTTTCCTTATCCTTCTTTTCATCTTCCATTATCATCATCCCCTTTCTTTAGCATACATGCCATGCCTGTTAATACAAGGATCCTGAATTTACTATGGGCTGGGCGTCTTTGTTGCCGCAAAGAACAACTAAGAGGTTGCTTACCATGGCAGCTTTTCTTTCTTCATCCAATTCCACAACATTGTGTTCACTGAGCTTATCCAGGGCCATTTCTACCATGCCCACGGCACCTTCAACTATCATCTGTCTTGCATCAATAATAGCTGCAGCTTGCTGTCTTTGAAGCATTGCAGCTGCTATTTCGGGTGCATAGGCCAAATGGGTGATTCTTGCTTCAATTATTTCAAGACCGGCTATTTCTACTTTTTCCTGAATTTCTTCCTTAAGCTTGTTTGCTATTTCCAAACTGCTGCCTCTCAATGTTTTTTCATTATCGTCACCAAAGGTATCGTAAGGGTAAAGTCTCACAATATTTCTTAGGGCAGAATCACATTGAATGGACAAATACTCGGTGTAATTATCCACATTGAAGACTGCCTTTGCCGTGTTTACCACTCTCCATACAACCACTATACCTATGGTTATGGGATTACCCAGGAGGTCGTTTATTTTTTGCTTTTCATTATTTAAGGTCATTGTTTTTAAGGATATTTTCTTGCTTCTTACTTTAATGCTCATATCAGGATTCTTCTTATCCGTGCTTGCTTCTACTGAGAAGGCAGCTGTTGTTGCAGCATTAGTAGCCGGATTCACAGCCGTAACAAAGGGATTTACAAAATAAAATCCTTCTCCTTTAAGGGTGCCGTAATATTTTCCGAACAAGGTGAGCACAAGGGCTTCATTTGGTTTTAAAACCTTAAGACCTGCAAACAAGATAGGCCCTACTATGGAAAAATACAAGCAGCTAATTATTGCCGTGATAATCTGCAGAGCACCATGTAAAGAAACCATGCTGAAAATGAACAATAATACTGAGCCCAGCATCAATGCAATGTTTAAAAGAAGCATAAACATGCCGTTCATTGCATTTGGAAATATTTCTTCCGTAATTAATCTTTCTTTTTTAATCTCTGACATTTTCTCCTCCTTATTTTGATACCTGTGATATCAAATTGATATCATATATATATCATGTTATTTTACTCTTGTCAACAAAATATGGAAAATTTTTTGAGTTCCTTCGGGCTAAAGCCCTCAGGATGACAATGCGGGACATTCATGGCTATGTCAGAGGGTGTGGATAACAAGGGGATGGATTATAGATTACAAAATAAAAAAACGCCTTTGTCTTGAGATCCTTCGCTATCGCTCAGGATGACAAAGGGTTATTCGCGGAGGTGGTTTTTTCCCATGTTTTCCTTGCCTTTTTCTATCAGTCGCATTTCTACGGAGTCTTCAATTACTTCTTTTATTAGTACTACAACCGGAACACCCAATATCATTCCCGGAATTCCAAACAAATTTCCGCCTACGGTAACGCTGGTAATAATCCAGAAGGGGCTTACCCCTACATTTTGGCCCACAATTTTGGGGTCTAAGAAGTTACCGTCTATTTGCTGAATTATTATTATAATTATTAAAGCAGTCAAGGCTTTGGCGGGATTTACGAAAAATGAAACCAGAACTACCGGAACAGAGCCAATTATAGGGCCGAAATAGGGTATGATATTGAAAAATCCTATTACAGTCCCCATGAGAGGGGCATATGGAACCTTTGCAAAAGCAAAAGCTATGACGCAAAGTATCCCCACCAAGGTGGAGTCCAGGAGTTTTCCGTTTAAGAAGCTTTTAAAGATTTTATTGGCTTTGGTAAATACATTGAGTATTTCATTTGCCTTGTTTTCTTTGAAGTAGGCATGGATGAACCTCCTGCCTCTTGCCAATAAGTCATCCTTTTCGGACAACATGTAGATGTTGATTATGAAGCTGGTAACGGCAGTAAAGGTACCTGAGCCGATTTTTGTAACCAGGGACATCAAGAGGTTGTAGAGGTATCTTAAGAGATTATTGATGATGCTTTTTACAAACTCCCCTGCCTGTAGAATGTTATCTGCTATGTAATCCACATATTTATTATCCACCCTGCTCCTTAAGTCTGTGACGAGTTGACCTATATCGACTTCCCCGTCCATTATGAAGGCCATTATGTTATTTACGTTTTCTACTATTTGAGGCAGGATTTTATAAATTATGGTGCTGATAATTCCTATCAAAATTATACAGGCAAGAAAAATTCCCTGTTTTCTTCTCACCTTCAGCGTCCTCATCAAAAATAGGACCATAGAATCCAACAGGTATGCTATTGCCAAACCATATATGACAGGTTTAAAGGCCCCAATCACCAAACTGAATATACCATGGTTAAATACAAATAGTAGAATAATCAGTGAGGCTATTAATATGGGTAAGAAATTTTTCAAAATGTTTTTAGGTTTTTCTATAAGTTTTGCCTCCTATGCATTGCATTTTTCGAATGTCATGGCAGAGTCTGCTCTTCGCCTACAATGTGAACCTTGAGTAAGTTCGTAATGCCTGAAATTCCGGCAGGTACACCGGCAGTTATTATGGTTAAATCGCCGTTTTTCACATATCCTGACTCAAGGGCTCTTTCAACGGATTTCTTGATTATAAGGTCCGTTGATTGCATTTTTTCTATCTTTATGGGATAAACTCCCCAATAGAGGGCTAATTTTCTCATTACCTGCTCGCTGGGTGTTGCTGCTATTATGGGGGCCGCCGGCCTGTATCTTGAGACATTTGCTGCCGTATAACCGGACGTCGTTGCGCTAATAACTGCAGCTGCCCGTAAATCCAGGGAAGATTTGCAGGTAGCATAGCTTATGGAATCGGTTATACTGCAGTTTGATGCAGGGCTCTTGCTTTTCAGGATTTCCTTGTAGTCTAAGGAGCTTTCAATCATCAGGGCTATCCTTACCATTGTTTTTACTGCTTCTACGGGATAGCTTCCTGATGCTGTTTCTCCTGAAAGCATTATGGCATCGGTACCTTCAAATATGGCTGTTGCAACATCCGATACTTCAGCCCTGGTGGGCCTTGGGTTCCTGATCATGGAATCAAGCATTTGGGTTGCCGTAATCACTGGCTTTCCTGCCTGGTTGCACTTACCGATAATCATTTTTTGTACCAGGGGAACTTCTTCCGCAGGGATTTCAACTCCCAAGTCCCCTCTTGCAATCATAATTCCGTCCGATGCCTCAATGATTTCATCCAGGTTTTCAACCCCCTGCCTGTTTTCTATCTTTGAAATAATCATGATGTGGCTTGCATTTTCTTCTTCTATGACCCTTCTTATCTGCGATACATCATCCTTCTTCCTGATAAAGGATGCCGCAATGTAGTCTATTCCTTGCTCTATGCCGAATCTAATGTCGCTTATGTCCCTGTCCGTAAGGGCAGGCAGGTTGATTTGAACACCGGGAACATTGATGCCCTTTTTGTTTTTTAAGACTCCACCGTTTTTCACCAGGCATTTTACATCGGTATCCCCGATTATTTCAACGGCTTCCATTAGGATGAGGCCGTCATCTATAAGTATCTCATCCCCCGGCTTAATATCCCTGGCAAATTGGTCGTAGGTGACGCTCACCATGTTTTCGTTTCCGGGTATTTCTCTTGTCGTAAGAATAAATTCCTGGCCCTTTTTTAATTCTGCCTGGCCGGTTTCAAAGTCCCTGATTCTTATTTCTGGACCCTTGGTGTCGAGCATTATGGCTATTGGAGCTTTCAGCTCTTCCCTTACCTTTTTTATAGTATCAATTTTTCCCTTATGTTCTTCATGTGTGCCATGGGAAAAATTCAGTCTCGCCACATTTAAACCGTTAAGAACCAAGTCTTTGAAGGTTTCTTCATCCGTGGACGAAGGTCCGATAGTGCATACGATTTTAGTTTTGCGCATTTTCAGCATATTATCACCTTATTAAAACATATTTATTATACTTTAAACGTCATTCTGAGGGCTTCAGCCCGAGATCCTTCACTGCATTCAGGATGACATGCTGCGCTCAGGATGACAATTATATTGAAAGTATCTTGGTCAATTCATAAGTTGTTTCATCAAAGACTTTTTCTACGGCAATGGCTTTATCCAGGTCCATGTCGAAGATTTTTCCTCCATCGGTTCCGACTGCTTTGTTTCTCTTGTTTTCACACAACAATTTCACAGCATAAGCTCCCATCTGGCTTCCCAGCAGCCTGTCGAAAGCTGCGGGTGCTCCCCCTCTCTGGGTATAGCCAAGGATGGAATATCTTGTAATTATTCCTGTTTTCTTCTCTATCATCTCTGATATTTCCTTAGCAGCTCCGGCTCCTTCCGCAAGGATTATTATACTGTGCCTTTTTCCCCTTGCCCTGCCCTGCATAATTTTGTCGCAAATCTCATCTATATTATATTCAATTTCAGGGATAATAACCATTTCGGCCCCTCCCGCCAGACCGGCATACAAGGCTATGTCTCCGCAGTTTCTTCCCATAACCTCTATTACGTTTGACCTGTTGTGGGATGAAGAGGTATCCCTGATTTTTTCAACAGCTTCCAAAACAGTAGTAAGGGCTGTGAAAAAGCCCAAGGTATATTTGGTATAGGGCAGGTCATTATCAATAGTTCCCGGAATGCAAACAGTGGCTACGCCTGTCTCTTCAAGTTTCATAGCACCCTTGAAGGAGCCGCCTCCCCCGATTACAACCAAACCCTCTATACCTAAGTATTTAATGTTTTTCAGGGCTTTCTGAAAGCCGCTTTCTTCCATGAATTCCTTGCTCCTGGCGCTTCCCAGTATAGTTCCTCCCCTGTGGATTATGTCCGCAACGGAGGATAAATTCATTTCCATGTGGTTTCCTTCCACTAAACCTTCATAGCCGTTACGAATTCCTACAACATTTATATTGTGATAAATTCCGTATCTTACAACTGCCCTGATGGCTGCGTTCATGCCCGGGGCATCTCCCCCGCTTGTTAATACTCCTATTTTCCTCATATTATCGCCTCCGATTCAACATCTGTTTTTAACAGCTATATTTTCTTCTCCCAGTAAGACCTTAAGGTCTTGTATCAATATTTTATCTTCTATATTTACCCTGTATTTGTCCGGTAAAACCATATTTGTTCTGTCTTTTTCGTTATATATTATAACCGGGTCCTGGCCTCTGTGGCTGCATATGCAGTAAAACAAGTCTTTTTTAATATTTTTGTAACTTTCTAAGTCTCTTACCTTAATATAGAGTTTATTTTGTGGTTTGCCTTGTGGTTTATTTTGTACCGGCTCCCTTGAAGGCTCTTTTTTCAGTTCCGTAACCTTGTTGACTATAAGCTTGGGAGAGTCTTCCTCAGAGGCATCTATGGCTCCTTCAACCAGGACTATATTGTCTTCGTATAAAATATCCTTGCACTCATCGTAAATTTTGGGGAATATAATTCCCTCGACTGTTCCGTACAAGTCTTCTAAGGTGATAAAGGCCATCATATTGTTGTTCTTTGTTATTTTGTTTTGTTTTTTTATTATTATTCCGCCCAGGACAACCCTGCTCCCGTCATATAGTACCGTAGCCTCCCCTGCATCCCTTATTTCGGATATTTCACTGGTATTTGTGGTGGCTAACTTTTCCAACAAGCTCTCATATTCGGAAAGGGGATGGCCGCTTAAATAAACCCCCATCATTTCTTTTTCCATGGACAGGATTGCTTTTTCATGATATTCGGGCAAGTCAGGCAGTTCATCAGCTACCTGGATATGAGCTTCCATTGAATCGAAAAGCGAAAACTGGCCTTCTATATTCTTTTTCTTTTGGGCAAGGACCGAATCAATGGTTTTCTCGTATATTGCCATGAGTTGGGACCGCTTGACCTTTAGTGAATCAAAAGCCCCGCATTTTATCAATGATTCAACCTGCCTCTTGTTTAATACGATGGGGTCCACCTTTGTGCAAAAATCCGCAAAACTAATGAATTTGCCCTTCTTTTCTCTTGCCTTGACTATTTCCTGAATTACGTTGGTTCCCACGTTTTTAACGGCAGCTAAGCCGAAGCGGATTTTATTGTTTTCCACCGTAAATTTGTCCCTGCTTTCGTTTATGTCGGGAGGAAGGATTTCTATTCCCAGTCTCTTACATTCCCTTATATATAAGGACACGGTGCCGGAGCTTCCCATGATGCTTGATATCAATGCTGCCATGAATTCAACAGGATAATAGGTTTTAAGCCAGGCCGTTTCGTAGGCAAGGGCTGCATAGGCCACCGAGTGGGCCTTGGGGAAGGCATACTTGGCAAACTCCACCATCAAGTCGTATATTTCGTTGGCTGTCTTTTCATCAACCCCGTTATTTATGGCTCCGGCTATGGCCGGCTCCCCATTCTCGGCTTTCCTGCCATATATGAAGTTTTGCCTTTCCTTGAGCATGACGTCCATCTTTTTCTTGCCCATGGCCCGCCTTAAGGAATCTGACCGGCCCATGGTAAAGCCCCCTATGTCCCTTGCAATTTGCATAACCTGTTCCTGGTATACCATGCAGCCGTAGGTCACATTGAGTATGGGCTCCAGTTTGGGGTGCAAATAAGTAACCTTGTCCGGATTCAGCTTATTCTTGATGTAGACCGGTATCTGGCCCATTGGACCCGGTCTGTAAAGGGCGTTGGCAGCCGAAAGGTTTTCAAATTCACTTGGCTTTAGCTCGCTTAAAAAGGCCCTCATGCCGGAACTTTCAAACTGGAAGATACCTAAGGTTTCAGCATTGGCAAATAGTTTATAAACTTCCTTGTCATCATAATTGCAGTTTTGGAAATCTATCTTAACATGGTGATTTTTTTCGATTAAATCTATGGCATCCCGGATGACGGTAAGGGTCCGTAACCCTAAGAAGTCCATTTTTAAAAGGCCCAGTTCTTCAAGCTCAACCATGTTGAACTGGGTTGTAATGACATCCTTGTTCCTTGAAAGGGGAACATAATTGGTTACCTCTTCCTTGGATATAAGGACTCCCGCCGCATGAGTAGAAGAATGCCTGGGCAGGCCTTCCACCTTCATGGCCAAATTAATAAGCTTGTTTACCTTTGGATCGGATTCGTAGAGGTCCTTTAGCTCCTTGTTTATTTCAAGGGCAGAGCTTATGGTCATCCCTAAGGTCATGGGAATTTTTTTTGCTATGAAATCTACTTCCCCATAAGGCATGTCCAAGGCCCTTCCCACATCTCTTATGGACCCTCTTGCCGCCATGGTACCGAAGGTAATTATCTGGGCCACCCTCTCCCGGCCGTATTTTTCCTTAACATATTCAATAACTTCTTCACGTCGCTCGTAGCAAAAATCCACATCTATATCCGGCATGCTGATACGCTCGGGATTTAAGAACCTTTCAAAAATCAAATTGTACTTTAAGGGGTCTATGTTGGTTATTCTCATGGAATAGGCAACCAAGCTGCCTGCTGCTGACCCCCTTCCGGGTCCCACCATTATGTTGTGGTCCCTGGCATATTTGATAAAATCCCAAACAATGAGAAAATAATCCACATAGCCCATCTGCTCTATCACACGGATTTCATAATCCAGTCTTTCCTGGATTTCCTTAGTGATAGTTTTATACCGGGACTTTAATCCTTCCTGGCATATTTCCCTGAAGTATTCCGATTTTTCATAGCCTTCCGGCACCTTATATTCGGGCAGGTGGACAGTATTAAAATCCAGGTCCACATTGCATCTTTCGGCAATTTCAGCCGTGTTATCAATTACCTCTTCCGGGAAGAGCTCAGCCATTTCTTCATGGGATTTGAGGTAAAATTCATCCGAGGGAAACCTCATCCTGTCTTCGTCCATCATGGTTTTCTGGGTTTGGATGCATAGAAGGACGTCATGAAAATAAGCATCTTCCTTGTTTATGTAATGGACATCGTTTGTGGCAACAAGCCTTAAACCTGTTTCCCTGCTTATTTTAAGGAGGGCCTCATTGACTGCTTTTTGCTCTTCCATGCCATGGTCCTGGAGCTCAAGAAAGAAGTTGTTTTCCCCGAATATATCCTTATACAGGAAGGCCCTATTAAGGGCTTCGTCATAGTTGTTTTCCAGCAAAAATGCCTGGATCTCCCCTGCAAGGCAGGCACTTAAGGCAATGATGCCCTTGCTGTACTTCCTTAAAGTTTCATGGTCCAGCCTGGGCTTGTAGTAGTAGCCGTCCACGAAGCCAATGGAACAGAGCTTTATTATATTTTTCCAGCCTTCCATGTTTTCCGCCAAAAGGACCAAATGGTACTGGTTCTTGTCCTTTTGAGGGTCCTTGTCGGTCATCCTGCGGGGGGCAATATAGGCCTCAAAGCCAAGTATGGGTTTAATTCCTTCCTTTTTTGCCTGTTTATAAAATTCCACCACCCCGTACATGCTCCCATGGTCGGTGATGGCTAAGGAATCCATATTTAAGTCTTTTGCCCTTTTAATTAATTCTTTTATCCTGCAGGCCCCGTCAAGGAGGCTGTATTCCGTATGCAGATGAAGGTGGGTAAAACGCTTGTTTGACATCTTTTCTCCTTAATTCGTTTTGGGGACGGTTCTTTTTATTCTTACAATAATCCGTAAATAATAACACCTATAATTCCTGTCCCTATCATTACCTTTATGGGGTCAGGTTTGAACTTTCTGAGTATGAAAACACTTATTAAAACCATCATTATTGCAATGACATTTAAATCGCTTAATTTCATGGTTAAAAGGCTTACATCCTCGCTTTTGAATATTGTAAGCATGAGGATTGACAAGCCTGCGGAAGCTATCAATGAAACAACCGCCGGTCTTAAGCCTTTTAGTATTGCTTGCACTGAAGATAAGTTCTTATATTTAAAATAAAAGTAAGAAAGGGTCAATACTATTATGAAGGAAGGGGTCACGCTTCCCATGGTTGCAACAATCGCTCCTCCCAGGCCCGCAACCTTTGTTCCCACGAAAGTTGCCGCATTGATGGCAATAGGTCCCGGGGTCATCTGGGATATGGTCAAAAGGTCCGCAAATTCTTCCAAGGTAAGCCAGCTGTGTTTTTCCAAAACCTGGGCTTCTATTAAAGGCAGGGCTGCATAGCCTCCTCCGAAGCTGAATAATCCTATCTGGCAAAAGCTTAAGAATATATCCAGGTAGATCATTGCTCTTCACCTGCCTTTTCAACAAAGTTGTAGTAGATTCCTCCGAAGATTCCGCAAAGGATTATTATCAAGGCAGCGTTAATGTCCAGAACAACTGCGGCAAATAAGGCAACAACCATGATTCCGATGGATATCTTGTTTTTTGTCTTAATAATATTTTTCGCCATTTTTATTATTACATCTATAATAACCGCAGCCACTCCTGCCCTCATACCCAGCAAAAGGGCGTTTACATACCTGTTTTCCTTAAAGGCTAAATAAAATTTGGCTATTATGGTTATTATGATGAGGGGGGGCAGGACTGTTCCAAAGGTCGCTATAACAGCTCCCGGAACTCCCGCCAGCCTGTAACCGGTCATAATTGAAGTATTTACGGCTATCATGCCCGGTGCCGACTGGGATATGGCAACTATATTCAGCATCTCTTCTTCGTCTATCCAGTTCAATTCTTCTACGAATCTCTTCCTCATCAGAGGAACTATTACATAACCACCTCCAAAAGTAAAGGCGCTTAAAGTAAATGTTGCCAGGAATAATTTCAGATAAAACTTAAGGTCTTTTTTCATTTTAGGTCCTCTCTTGAATGATATTAAATTTTGTGAACCGTCCCCTATGGGTTAAAAAATATATGTAAACTGGGAACGGAAAGAACCATCCCCAAAATTAAAAGGTTACATCAGCGGGGCGAATATTTTTAAAATGGCTCTTACGTACTTTTTTACTCTTGGAGTATTTCTTAAGTCTTCCATTTCTATTCGCCTGCTCACTTTTAAGGCCTCCATGGTGCTCTCTTTCACCTGATGGACGGTGTCGGTGTTATACATCCATACCCCGCACTCAAAGTGGAGGTAAAGGCTTCTGAAATCCAAATTTATGGTGCCCACAACCGCATATTCGTCATCAACCACAAAGGTCTTGCCGTGGTTGAATCCCGGGGTGTACTGGTATATGGATACCCCTGCCTCAATCAAGTCTTCATAATTGGACTGGGTGACGGCAAAGGCATACCACTTGTCCGGTATGTGGGGAGTAAGGATCCTTACATCCACTCCTCTTTTTGCTGCCATGGTCAGGGCAACCATCATTTTATTATCTATGATAAGGTAGGGCGTTTCTATGTATATGTATCTTTCCGCCTGGTTGATTAAATTAAGGTATACAGATTCGCTGACATGCTCATTGTCCAGGGGGCTGTCATCAAAGGGCTGGACGTATCCGTGGCATTCCTCGCTCTGGTCATAGTCAATAGGTCTGAATTTACTGTAGTCTTCATCGTTTTTCTTGAGATGGTTCCACATGGATAAAAACATCACCGTCAGGGACCAAACGGCATCTCCCCTGATTTCAACCATGGAGTCCCTCCAATGGCCAAATTTTTCAACGGCATTGATGTATTCGTCAGCTAAGTTAACCCCTCCCGTATATCCAACCTTTCCGTCTATTACGACTATTTTCCTGTGGTTTCGATTGTTGAGACGGAAGTTCAAAATGGGGATATAGGGATTGAAAACAGCACATTTTATACCATAACTTTCAAGTTTCTTATTGTACTTGTGAGGAAGTCTGGTGACACAACCGAAGTCATCATATACAACCCTTACATCCAGGCCTTCTTTTGCCTTTTCTTTCAGGATATCCAAAATAGTATTCCACATGACTCCTTCCTGGATTATAAAGAATTCTAAAAAAATAAATTTTTCGGCTTTTTTTAATTCTTCCGTCAAGCTTTTAAAAAACTCCTCCCCCGATGGCAGGAATTTTGACGGTGAATTATCGTAGACGGGGCAGGATGAATATTCCTCTATGTATTTGGCCTGGTTGAAGGCAATGGTGTTTTCACTTCTCAGGTTATTTAAGGTTACCGGGTGCTGGTAAAGACCCTCCTTTAATTTATCCGTAATAACGTGTAGTTCTTCTTTGGTTCGGTTTGATAATTTTGCACCGCCGAACATGAGGTAAAATAAGCCACCAAACACGGGAAAGAGCATGATGGGTATTACCCATGCTATTTTATATGTGGGGTCGCTTTTGCGGTTTAATATGTAAAGTACAACCAATACACTGATAACCATAAAAATTATGTCAAAAATAAAGAAGTAGCTGCTGAAGCGCCATACCATCAGTGCCAGTGTGACTATCTGGGCTAAAAGTGCAAGGGATACTAAAGTTGCTCTGCTTACTAAAAAGCTGATGAACTTTTCCATTAAACCACCTTATTTCCTCAATTAATAAGTAAATTGTATCAAATATTGAAGTATTTGTAAATGAGGGATTAACGGAATTCCTACCAAGAGGAAAAAGGCTGCTTTCGCAGCCTCAGACTATTGACAAAGCATAAAATACATT
>DCDC01000174.1 GCA_002316225.1 Firmicutes bacterium UBA1065
GTAAAATCCTTGTCAATAACCGCAGGAATCCCTTTTAAGCCGTCGTTTTCTTCCACCACCGGAATACCGCCCCCTCCTGCAGCAATGACAATATTGCCTGTTGCAACCAAAGATTTTATGGCATCAATTTCTACTATATCTATTGGCTTAGGAGAAGGAACCACTCTTCTGTAACCCCTGCCTGCATCTTCTTTAAAGGTAAAACCTTTGGCTATCATGGCTTCAGCTTCTTCCTTTGTGTAGAAAGAACCTACCGGCTTTGTGGGATTTTGGAAGGCAGGATCATCCTTGTCAACCACAACTTGGGTTACAAGGGTTGCAACGGATTTTTTAATCCCCCTGCTCCTAAGTTCGTTTTGAATGGCATTTTGTAAATGATAGCCGATGTATCCCTGGCTCATGGCTCCGCATTCAGGGAAAGGCATTTGAGGTGTGCCTGCTTCTGTCTTTGATGCTGCATCCATGGCTAAATTTATCATCCCTACCTGGGGACCGTTTCCGTGGGATAAAATAACCTGGTTTCCGGCCTCAATCAAATCAACTATTGATTTTGAAGTGTACCTTACAGCCTCTTTTTGTTCCTCCGGGTCGTTTCCCAAAGCATTTCCGCCTAAAGCCAATACTATAACCTTGCTCATACATTCCTCCTTCGTGATAAAAGGGAAGCTTGTTCCCATATGTGTGGACCTATTGTACCATGACATTTATAATTTTGCAATTTACTTTTATTAATACATTCTAAAAAGTATTGACATCTTATTATATTGTGATACATACTTAATCATAGGGTCAAAGTAACTAAATATTGAAAGAGATGGTGAATTATGGAGCTTGGCAGATTTAGAAAAGAAATAGATAAAATCGACAGAGAAATAGTCAAACTTCTTGAAAAAAGATTTATTTTAGTCAGCGATTTAGGTATATACAAAAAAAAGCAAAACTTGCCCGTCTATGATGAAGCCAGGGAAAAAGAGGTTTTGGAATCATGCAGGGATATGCTTGAAAACAAAGAATATTCCAAATATATCGATGACATATATCTTCAAATAATGAAGGCCTGCAGGGACATACAAGGCGATTTGAAATGACAAGGGATGAGCCCTGATAAACCGGCTCATCCCTAAAAACATTTTCTGGCCTTTAGGACCTTCAAGACATTTTTCTTACCCTTTCAAATTCATTTTGGATTTCTTCCGAAGGTTCCCCTGACATTTTGGATACAGCGTAAATAAATATACAAGATACTATGAAGGCAGGAAGAAGTTCATAAACCCCGAATAATCCTCCCATGGGTTTAAGTATAAGCTTCCACACAAATACCATTATACCCCCTGAAAGCATGCCGGCAATTGCCCCCTCCCTGGTTGTTTTCTTCCAGAGCAGGGAAAATATGATGATGGGTCCGAAAGTAGCTCCGAATCCTGCCCAGGCAAAAGATACTATGGTAAAAATAACACTGTCTTCGTCCAGGGCTATGAAGATACCCAGTATACAAATTGTAATCAGGATAATTCTTGAAACATTCATTACTTCCTTGTCGCTTGCATCCTTCTTAATCAAACGCTGGTAGATATTCTTGGAAAAAGCTGATGCAGCAATCAAGAGATAAGAATCGGAAGAACTTATTGTAGCTGCCAGAATTCCCGCCAATACAAAGCCGGCAAGGAAGGTGGGAAGCAAAGAGGTGGACAGTACAATAAAAATATTTTCCGAGTCGCTGTAGGTTAAATGTGCTGCAGGGAATACTGCCTTTCCGATTATCCCTATGGCAACGGCAGCACCTAAGGAAATAATCACCCATACCGTTGCTATTCTTCTGGATATTTTTAACTCATTGGGATCTCTGATAGCCATGAATCTTAACAACACCTGGGGCATTCCGAAATAACCCAATCCCCAGGCAAGGGTTGACAAAATGGTATACAAGCCATACTCCCCTGCTTCATTGTACTGGGGTACTCCGTTTATAACTTCCTGAACCCCGTCTTTTACAGCCGGAGATGCTATGCCGAAAAACTCAAAAAACCCGGGAATTGCCCTGGCATTCTCAATAACCTGGGCTGCTCCTCCCGCTGCAGCAGTCCCGACAAACAAAACTGTAACCAATGCTGTGATCATAACAATGGCCTGCATGGTATCAGAAGCGCTTTCTGCCAGAAATCCTCCTATGAAAGTATAAAACAAGACAAAGACGGCTCCCATTATCATCATGTACTGGTACTTAAATCCGAACAAGGCGTTGAAAAGTTTGCCCACGGTCACAAAGCAGCTGGAAGCGTAAACAATAAAGAAAACCAATATAAAAACTGCAGCTATAGTCATTATAATTTTATTTTTTTCCTTGAAGCGGTTGCTTAAAAAATCGGGAAGGGTAATTGAGTTGTCTGCCACAAGGGAATAGTTGTGAAGCCTTTTGGCTATAAACAACCAGTTTAAGTAAGTTCCGGCCGCCAAACCTATTGCGGTCCATGCGGCATCACTTAGGCCGTACCAGTATGCGACCCCGGGAAGTCCCATCAAAAGCCAGCCGCTCATATCCGATGCTTCGGCGCTCATAGCCGTAACTAAGGGGCCAAGGGTCCTGCCTCCCAAAAAATAGTTTTCACTGCTCTCATTGGCACGTTTTGCAAAATATAGTCCGATGCCTATAACGACAACCATGTAAATAATCATGGATATAAAAATCTGTAATGAGTCTCCATTCATAATGTGAACCTCCTAGTTTAATTTTATTTTTTAAATGGCTTAATTCTCCATATCATCTGATTAATCAGGCTTAGTATAAAAAAATCCACCTCAAAAAGAGGCGGATGTCCGCGGTACCACTCTAACTGCATTTTAAATACAGCGTCTCATTTAAATAAGGGTTGATGCCCTTTGGGTTGTTACGCCCAAAAGCTCCGAGGCGGGTTCAATCAACATTGGGACAAAGGTATTTCACCCTGCAACCTTCTCTCTGAGTCCATGTTTTCATTACTATTCCTCTTCACAGCAAAATATTAATATTAAAGGTCATACTACACTAAGATTATATTTTTGTCAAGATATTTTTTGAATTAATTTACCGATAAATTTATATAAATTTATCCCTTGCCCGGCCGGCATGCTGTTTTGTCTCCAT
>DCDC01000065.1 GCA_002316225.1 Firmicutes bacterium UBA1065
TGCTTGCCAAGGAATTTGATGTGATTTTTGATTCAATCACCGAGAACACAAAATTATGGCTGGATGCAATCCCCCAGGCTCCCCAGGCCTGGGCAAGGGATATTATAGCTCAAATGAAAGCCAACCTCCTTATACCGGACGAATTTGACGGCTTATATGAAGCTTATATCAAGAGGGAAGATTTTTATGAATTAATTTTAAATATGATAGGTAAATACTATGATTTGGGAGCTTGCGAAGAATACGTGGCTTTGGACCCCCTTAAGGGTGAAATATACGTAAGTGACGGAATAACCTATACCAATTATTATGATTATTTGACCAAGAGCTCGGATACCTTGTATCAAGCCATGCAAATTGGAATTTTAAATACCGATTCCATTAATGAGTCCCAGGATTATATGACCAGGCTTGAAATTGCCAAAACCCTGGTATATATAGGCAATGAATTAGGGATGGATATATCAGATTACAAGATTTTGGCTTATGACGATATAGTCGATGTTTCAGAAAATGATAAACCATATATATACATAGCTGCAAGCAAGGGCTTGCTTAAAGGAGACGGCAGAAACTTTAAACCATACGATTACTGTACCTACCAGGAAGCCTATGTGATTTTGTACAGGTTGTATAAAAGCCTGTAACATTATATATATGGTAACCGTTAGAGGTGTTTATTATGTTTGACTTGAGAAGTATTGTCCTGGGCCTTGTGGAGCTGTTAAAAAAATATACCTGCATAAATCTCATTGTCTATGAAGAAGCAAGTGAGGAGGATTACAAAAACGGCATACTGCTTCTTCCTTTAATAGGGATTGTTCTTGGTTTTGTTGCCTTTATTATTGGTTCCTTCCGTTATATGTATGACGGTTTTTTTATAAGTTCTGTCCTTCTTTTATATTACTGTATAGTAACAAAAACAGCCAATATAAAGGATGTATACAGGACTTTAAATTTTTATATAAAACCTTCCAACCAAACGGAAAATTTATCCGGAATCCTTGGAACGGTAATGGTCTTATTGATGTATTTTTCTCTCTTTCGCCTTGTGCCGGCGACCTCCTTGATGATTATGCCGGCTGCAGGTTTTTCAAGTTTAATAATACTCAGCAAGGTTATAACAAGGGATAAAGAAAATACTTTGATACTTAAATATTGCGGAAAATATCATATAGTTGCCGCCTTTGCGATACCGTTTTTATTTGCGGCCCTGGTAAACTACAGGCTCATAATTTCCTTATCCCTCACCTATATGACCCTTGCACACGGCGTAAGCCTTTTGGATAAAAGGGTGAAAAAGGTTCCTACATCAATTGAAGGGTTCATAATAGAAATATCCCAGGTGTTATTTTTGATATTTACTTATATAATAAGGCTGTAATCCTGTCATTTCAGGCAGGTCAGTCCCTGATTGACAAAATATTTTTATGGTAGTATAATCAAAAAAATTGAGCTTAACGGGTTTCAATTGGAGAGACTCGTTTTTTATAATAGATGGAGGAAAAAATGGAAGGTAAAAAGATAATATTCAGCGGTATGCAGCCATCCGGTTCATTGACTTTGGGAAATTACCTGGGAGCCCTGAAAAATTGGGTAGCTCTTCAGGATGACTACGACTGCTTTTATTGCGTTGTCGATATGCATGCCATAACTGTTCCAAAAGAGCCCAAGGATTTAAGAAAGAACACCTATGAAGTTCTTGCCAATTACATAGCCGCAGGCCTAGACCCGGACCGGGTAACACTTTTTATACAGTCTCATGTATCAGCCCATGCGGAACTTTCATGGATATTGAACTGTTTTACTTACTATGGGGAGCTTGGAAGGATGACCCAGTTCAAGGACAAGTCTAAGAAGCAGGATTCCAATACCATAACTGCGGGACTTTTTACCTACCCGGTTTTAATGGCGGCAGACATACTCTTATATCAGGCTGATTTGGTACCTGTAGGGGAAGACCAAAGACAGCACCTGGAAATAACAAGGGATATTGCACAAAGGTTCAATAATCGCTTCGGTGAGACCTTTAATATACCTGAACCATATATTTCAACTGATGTGGCGAAAATCATGAGCCTGCAGGATCCTGAAAGCAAAATGTCCAAATCGGATTCAAACGAAAATTCATATATCCTATTGACCGATAAACCGGATGTCATAATGAAAAAGTTTAAACGGTCAGTTACCGATTCTGTTGGAGTCGTAAATTATTCCGACGACCAGCCCGGCATAAAAAATCTTATAAATATTTACTCAAAAATCACAAACATGAAGCCCGATACCATAGTTTCAAATTATGAAGGCAAGGGCTATGCCCGGCTAAAAGAGGATGTTGCCGAGGTGGTTATTGAAGAGCTTAAGCCCATACAGGAAAAAATAGATTATTTGCTGAGTAACAAGGATTATCTTGAAAGTGTGTTCAGGATGGGAGCTCAAAAGGCCGAGGCAACAGCAATAAAAACCTTGAGAAAGGTACAGAAGAAAGTTGGATTTATACAAAAATAAATATTTGTAATTTGGAGGAAGAATGCTTGTAATAAAAAATGGTTACATTAAAACCATGGACGGGGAAGATATTGAAAAAGGTCAAATTATCATATATAACAAAAAAATTATAGCTATAGGCAGGGACCTGGATATCCCTCAGGATGCGGATGTAATTGATGCCGAGGGTCTCCTGGTAACACCGGGCTTTGTGGAAGCCCACTGCCATATAGGCATGTTTGAAGAAGGAATCGGTTTTGAAGGGGATGACGGAAATGAATCGGTGGACCCAATTACTCCCCACTTAAGGGCAATTGACGGAATTAATCCCATGGACCAGGGGTTTCAGGATGCTCTTGAAGGAGGAGTGACCACGGCTGTCACGGGACCCGGAAGTGCCAACGTTATCGGCGGGACCTTTGCGGCAATTAAAACTTACGGCAGGAGAATTGACGATATGATCATCAAGGACCCTGTTGCCATGAAGGTTGCATTTGGCGAAAATCCCAAGAGGGTATATGAAGACCAGCACAAATCTCCCATTACCAGGATGGCTGTAGCCGCCTTGTTGAGAGAAACCCTTTTTGAGGCAAAAAATTACATGGAAGATTTGGATGCTTCCAAGGAAGACCCTGACCGAAAACCTGATTTTGATATGAAACTCCATGCCCTCCTGCCGGTGCTGAGGAAGGAAATACCCATAAAGGCCCATGTCCACAGGGCGGATGATGTTTTCACGGCTCTTAGAATTGCCAGGGAGTTTGATTTGGATATAACCCTGGACCACTGTACGGAAGGACACCTGATAGTAGAAGAGCTGAAAGAAGCCGGCAAACCATGCCTCATTGGCCCTACTTTCGGCGCAAGGGTTAAGGTGGAAATGAGGAATAAAAGCTTTGAAACACCAAAAATACTCTCAGACGCCGGAATCAAGATTGCCATCATAACGGATTCAAACGTGATACCCATCCAGCACTTAACAATGTGTGCCGGCATGGCGGTTAAGGCAGGACTTTCAGAAGAAGAGGCCTGGAAGGCTATAACTATATATCCGGCAGAAATAACAGGAATCAATGACAGGGTAGGAAGCCTGAAGGTGGGAAAAGATGCGGATATAGCAATCTTTAAAGGGAATCCTCTCCTGGATATAGATGCTAAAACGGTTATGACCATCATTGACGGTAAAGTGGTATATAAGGGATAAGCGAAGGGGACGAGGAGTTCCCTTTTTTTTATGATAATTTTTTTTAGTGCTTGCAAAAAAATCTTGCATTATGACGATAAAAAGCATACACTATGCTGTGGAAAAAAGAGGTGCAAAAAATCATGAAGAAAAAAATAATAAACATAGCGGTAATTGCCCACGTTGATGCAGGAAAATCCACCTTAGTGGATGCATTTTTAAAGCAGAGCGGCGTTTTCAGAGAAAATCAGGAAGTAGTTGACCAGGTTATGGACTCCAATGACCTGGAGAGGGAAAGAGGAATAACCATATATTCCAAAAACTGCTCTGTCATGTATAAGGATATAAAAATTAATATAGTAGACACACCGGGCCATGCCGACTTTTCATCGGAAGTTGAAAGAATCATGAAGACGGTGGATACGGTTATTCTTTTGGTGGATTCCATTGAAGGTCCCATGCCTCAAACCCGGTTTGTCCTGCAAAAATCCCTGGAGATAGGATTAAGGCCCATCCTGCTCATAAATAAAATAGATAAGAAGAACCACAGGGCAGAAGAAGTTGTCGAAATGGTCTTTGACTTGTTTGTGGAATTGAATGCCAATGATGACCAGCTGGACTTTCCCATCCTGTACGGCATAGCAAAAAAAGGCATAGTCCAGTATGAACTGGATGAAGAAAGCGACAGCATAGCCCCACTTTTTGAAACAATCATCAATCATGTAGAGCCCTATCCCGACAGGGACCATGAAAGCCTGCAGATGCAGGTGTCAACTCTTGCCTATGATGATTATATAGGCAGGTTGGGAATAGGAAGGGTGACTGCAGGAACAATCAGGGAAGGTCAGACGGTTTCCGTTGCCAAGCATGACGGCAGTGTTGAAAAACAAAGAATATCCAACATTTTTGTTTATGAAGGCCTTAAAAGGACCC
>DCDC01000184.1 GCA_002316225.1 Firmicutes bacterium UBA1065
GGTTATTGTGTCCAGGCGGTCAATAATGTTTTTGCTTATTTGCAGGCTCAATTTCTCAGACCCTGCAAACTGTCTTATATAGGCAACAATCTTATCCACTATACGGTATTTTTTGCTCAAATCATTTAAATAAGCATTTTTAAAAGTTTTAAGGATCCTTGCCCTTATGCCGTCAGCCTCGCTAAGAACCTGGTCAATGGAATCTTCGATAATCCGGTCAATCAAGAGGCTGTTTTTCTGAACATAATTTACCAGGAGCTCGCTTATATAGGGCAGGTTATCCTTGATGTAGGTTTTAAGAATGGATTCAAAAGCCGGGTCCATAATAGAATACAAGCTTTTATCAAGGTTTCTGCCATATGACAAGAAAGACAAGTAGAGCTTTTGGCCGGTACCACGGTCTTTCATCCATGAAAAAATTGAGGATATGGCTTCCTTGTCAATCTTGACTATGTCTTTTACTTGCTTATCATAAAAAACATTTAATGCTTCATCTAAAGCAGCATTAAAAGCTGAAAATGATTCAGGGTCAGCTTTAGCTCCCGCAGTTTCCACCAATTTACTTGTCAGGTTATCAATTCCGGGTATGCTTGAACCAAAAATATCCAATAGTCTTAATTCCTTATTTTTTTCATAAAGACTTCTTATTGTATTTTCTAGAATGTTAGTGTTTAAAATAGTTTCTTTTAGGGATTCATATGCCGCCTCAGCAATTTTCCCGGTCTGGACCCGGGTCAGGAAAATACCGGCATCAAAATTATCGGCTATCAATCCGATTAAGGTCTCAAGGTTTTCATTGAGGACTTTTTGAATGTACTCATCGGTTCCCTCGATTGTTGTATCAAATCCGTCAACATCAGAGAATTTGCCCTTTCCCACAGCTTCATATAGGCAGTTTTCGTAGAAATCACGGGTAAGCTTGTCAAATTTACCCTTGAATTCATCGCTTTCAAAAATCTCATTAAGTTTTTCTTTATTAACTATGTCATTTTCAATCATGGAGCTTAGATTTTCTATAAACTCATTGCGGGTTTTCTTAATGACACCCCCTAATTTAAAAGGGGTATATTCCTTGAAAAGCATGTTTATGGCATAGTCATTGGTTATATAACCGGAGGCTCCTCCAAGGATTGCCTGAACTATGTAATTAAGAAGCATTTCATTCATTTTGGTCACCTGAGTTAAGCATATTTTAACCATTAATGGGATTATAGCACTTAAGAAATTATTATGCAAAAAACATTTTTAGATATACCCATTAGCAAACTTCACAGTTTCTCCACAATTCTGCCTTATTATTAAAGCAGCTTAAATTGTCAGCCTGAGGGCTTTAGCACGAAGGAAAACATGAGATCCTTCGCTTCGCTCAGGATGACAAAAAGGACAAGTAATATAAGAATCATAAAAATTGCTTGGATTTTATAAGTAAATGCAGAAATGATGCAGAAAAACAAATTAATTTATAAACCCCTTGTTTTAAGACCAAGATTAAAAGGTATAATATAAAAAGTGCTGTGTTGTTTGAATTATTAACATTAAATAAAAGGGATAATTAAAAGGTGAAAACATGAAGGAAAAAATTTTGCTTGTGGATGATGAGGAAAATCTGCTTAATGTAATAAAGGATTATCTTTTGCGGGAATCTTACCAGGTATATACGGCCGACCGGGGCAACAAGGCCCTTGAATTATTCCATAAAATTGAACCTGACTTCATTATCCTTGATTTGATGCTTCCCGACATTTCGGGAGAGGAAATATGCAAACATATCAGGAAGGAATCAAATGTTCCCATCTTGATGCTTACCGCAAAAAGCAGCGAGGATGATAAGGTCACCGGCTTATACATAGGTGCAGACGATTATTTGACCAAGCCCTTCAGCCCAAGGGAACTGGTTGGCAGGGTAAGGGCGATTCTCAGAAGGACAAAGGGGATTTCTGCAGATGTCTTGGAATTCAATGATAAGGATTTGTATATAGACATACCTAAGCATCTGGTCAGGAAGGCAGGAAAACCTGTAAAATTGACACCCAATGAGTTTAAAATATTGTCGGTTCTTGCCCAAAATCCCCACAAGGTTTTTACCAGGAGCCACCTGGTCAGCCTGGCTTTCGGTTATGATTTTGAAGGCTTTGACCGCACCGTTGATACCCACATAAAAAATATAAGGCAGAAAATAGAAGATAATGCAAGGGAACCTAAATACATCGTAACCGTCTACGGTGTGGGATATAAATTTGAAGGTGCATAAAATGGTTAAAATAAGCGAGCAATTACGCAAGTATTTTATAATAATTTCAATAATATCGATAGCCTTTATCACGATTACCTTGAATTTAAGCATAAACATCTTCTTCTCCGGTTACATCAGGGATTCAAGGTCCAGGGATGATTTCAAAATTGTTGATTACGTTGAGAGTGTATATAGGGATTACAGAGTACTGAATCCTAATTCCTCTATGAACTTGATGCACTATGCCTTCAGCGAGGATGTTGTCATCCAGATTAAGGATATGAATAAGAGGATAATGTTTAACAGCAGCACATTCAGTACAGATTTGGGCATTACCGATGAATACAGCGGGAATGAACACAAATTTTCTTTCAGATCCTATCCCTTTGTTATTGACGGCGAACAAATCGGTACCATTGATATTGGTCGTCCAAAAAGTATAATCGCCAATTTGGAGGATGAAAAATTTGTAATTACCATAAACGGCATATTTGGGGCGGCAGCCCTCTTGACCCTGATGATTGCATTGCGATCAAGCGACCATTTGTCAAATAAGTTTTTGAATCCTATATACAAAATACAGGAAAATGCCAAGCTGATAGAAGAAGGAAAATACAAAAATATCGATGATGTGGAAACTAATACATCCGAATTGCATGAATTGTCGCTATCCATAAAAGAGCTTGCCCAAAGATTGGACCACCAGGAAACCTTAAAGCGGAGAATGACTACGGATATAGCCCATGAGCTAAGAACACCCTTAGCTGCCGTTCAAAGCCACATCGAGGCTTTCATGGACGGGGTGTGGGAGCCGACTCAAGAGCGCCTTTCCGTCATTCACGGAGAGGTGATAAGATTGACCAAATTGATTAATGAATTAGCCAACTTATCTATTATAGAAAGTGATGAAATAAACTTAAAATTAAAGCCTCTTGATTTATCCGGGATTTTAAATGACGTGGCAGAAAGCTTTGAGCCCATGTTTACGGACAAAAACATCACTTTAGACAAGAAGATCCGGAATAATGTGACCATGACGGGAGATGAGGATTATTTGAGACGAGTTTTCATCAACATTCTTTCCAATGCTCTCAAGTACACCAATGAAAGGGGAAGAGTCAGCCTTGCTATGGAGCAGGTTAATAATAAAATAAAAATAGTTGTTAAGGATACCGGTATCGGGATACCTGAGAAAGACTTAAAGCATATTTTTGAAAGATTTTACAGGAGCGATTTATCAAGGAATCGTCAAACCGGAGGAACGGGCATCGGGCTTACAATTGCAAAGGCCCTGGTTGAAGCCCACGGAGGCACCATAAAAATAGACAGCCGGGTTGGGAAGGGGACTGATGTAATAATTCAATTCTGAGGGCTTTAGCTCGAAGGATCTAATAAAGTTAGAATATTATAAATATAGAGTTTTTGATATGAAGAAAAGACATAAAAAATAATACAACAATGATAAGGAGTGGTATTATGTTTAAATTAATAAAAAACTGGCTTGAAAGACTGGCAAAGCAAAATGAAAAAGATTTCGGAACAGGCAGGCTTGATTGCTGTAATATAAATAAGCCCAAAACCGGTGATAAGAAATAACAAGAAGGATCTGATTTGTGTTCAAATCAGATCCTTCTTTATTTTATTGTTATCGTGCTGCTTATCATACCCATCCAGCAGGTATAGGTGATGGTTCCCGGCTGGGTAGGAGTAAATTCTATTATATTCTCGCCGACTTCAAGTTTTTGCTGTTTCCCGTAGGCAGGGATGATAATTTCATTGTTGCAGCCGTTTAATTTTCCTTCTTCGGCAACTATGGTCCATCTTAAAGGAACCCCTGCATATACCTTAATGGGTTGGTAGCTGCCGGGCTCAAGATTTGTGGTTACAAGTTGATAACCATCTTTTATAACGGCATTGGCGGTCTTGTTGTCTTGCTCTGCCTTAATTCCTACAACTGATAAAACAGCATCTGACACGTTGATTCCCGCCAGCAGCAAGCCCCTGTTACCCATCACCAAACCCAATACCAGGACTAAAATCGAGGCAACTTTCATCATCTGCCTGGTAAAATTCGAGCTTAATAATGAACTGAAGGCACCAAAGGCAAACATCAGGGGAAGGGTACCCAAACTGAAGGTAAACATGGACAGGGCTCCCGTCAGGAAGCTTCCCGTTCCAAGGGCATAGAGCTGCATGGCTTGCAAGGGCCCGCAAGGCATGAATCCGTTAAGTAAGCCTACCATAAAAGCTCCTTTGCCGCCTTTCCTGCTGTAAATCCTGCCTGTTAAACTCTTGGGCAGGCGAGGCATGAGTTTTCTTAAGCCGGGGGCGGTATTCAGCATATTGATACCCATGATGACCATGAAGGCACCTGCCAAAATGGTAATTATTGATTTACCTTTTAGAGACAAGCTGAAAACTGAGCCGAGGCCACCTGCCAATCCTCCAAAAAGGGTATAGGATACTATTCTTCCAAGATTATATAAAAAACTTGGCTTTAATTTGCCTGATATATTACTCTCCAAATCACCGCATCCTGCACATTGGGACAAGCTAATACCCCCGCACATTGCTATGCAGTGTATTGACGTAAATAGGCCGGCTGCAAAAAGCATCCCGTATCCCATGCTTTGAGTGATTTGGGGTAAAAAGTTAAATCCGACGGTGTTTTTAACAATTATATACAAGCCGGTGATTATTATTAAAACTAAAAAAGTCGAGGTGTTGGATGAATCATGTTCTCTTGATTCACGGTCATATATGACTTCATATCCTGTTTCTTCAATAGTCTTAAAGATGGTATTCAAATCTGTCTTTTCAATGTCATATATAATATCTGCCGTGGATGATTCAAAGCTTACTTTAACGGAATCAATCCCGTCCAATTCCTTTAATGCCTTTTCTATTTTATATTCACAGGCTCTACAAGTTACTCCGTATAGATTTACTCTTATATGCTCCAATGACTTTTGCATAATAAAACCCTTTATCTCCAATTTTTAAAGATAAATTCAGCTTCGGCAAATAACTCTTTAGGAATTGTAATGGTCGTATCGGTTACTTCCTTCATATCTTCAGTTATGGGAACCGGGTTGCACCCACCCCTGGTCACTTCAACATCATCCAGACTGAACCTGTTACCGCAGTTTTGACATATCAGATAATCCCCTTCCTGGACATAATAGCCCCTGCCTGAAGCGTAGCATACCTGGCAGGTGTTGAAGGCGGTTCTTATGGTTCCGTCTGATGCCTTAACAGCCAATACTTCAATATATGTGTCAAGTTCATCATATCTATAGAATTTTGCAGTTTCGCTTACATCAGAAATTTGAATTACCATGTCTCCCTTTTCATCGGTTGCAGATATTGCGGCAGGTTTTGACATTTCTCCTGTGATTTCATCATCTTTTTTTGAGCCTAATACGGAGAATGCCGCTAAGCTGATAACTATAAGAGCTAAAATACCTAAAATCAAATTACTGTTTTTTCCGGATCTCTTGTTAGCTTTCATAATCAGGTTCCTTTCCACATAGAATAGATTTAAGAAAATTATAATAAAATATTATGAAGATTTTGTGAAGATCTGTTCTTTATCTCAGCAGCGAATAAAAAAGTTTGCAGGTGGAATAATAGAAAATATCAGTGCAAAAGGGGTAACCCATGGGTATATTAACGGATTATCTTATAGCCGCAATAGGGTTGATGAGTATTTTTGATTTGCTTTGTACTCTCCGGTGGATAGGCGTAAATCCTTACATGGAAGCTAATCCGCTTATGAGATGTTTGTGGTTCGTGGATCCTGTCCTCTTTGTTTTTATAAAAATTGCCATAACCTTTGCTTTTTGTTTAACAACTTATAAGTTAAAAGATAACGGATTATTGAAACGGCTTATTTGGCTGCCTTTTTACACATATGTTTTTGTTGTGTTTGTGCACTGTATATGAATAAGGATGGTATTTTCAGGTAAGAGGCCGTCGTGCTTATGGACATGCTGACCTCTAACTTTTATATATTCACTCACAATATAAATCTTGATTATTGTTTTAATTTAATGTAAAATTAGATAAAACAAGCACAATCCTAGGAGGAATAGAGTTGATGAGAACTTATAAAGCTGACAAAATTAGAAACGTTGCCTTACTCGGTCACAGCAGTTGTGGCAAAACTACGATTACTGAAGCTCTTTTGTTTCAAACGAAAGTAACGAACAGAATGGGTAAAGTAGAAGACGGAAATACTGTATCCGATTTCGATAAAGAAGAAAAGGAACGCCAAGTTTCAATTGGAACATCCGTTATACCGATTGAATACCAAGATACAAAAATAAATTTCTTGGATACTCCGGGATATTTTGACTTCGTAGGAGAAGTTTATGGGGCCCTAAGAGTTGCAGACGGTGCAGTATTGGTAATTGATGCCAGCTCCGGAATAGAGGTAGGTACGGAAAAATGCTGGAAATACTTAGAGCAAAGGAATATGCCTCGTATTATTTTTATTAATAAACTAGACAAGGAAAACATTAAATTCGACGAATTACTTGAAAAAATAAGGGATAAGTTCGGTAGGAAAGTAGTTCCATTTACTCTGCCCATAGGCAAGGGAGAAAATGTTGACGGGTATATGGATATATTGAAAGGTCAGAGCTATATCGATTCAAAACCTGTTGAAACCTTCCCTGACACGGCAGCAAAGGCAGAAGAATTAAAATCCGTACTTATGGAGGCAGTTGCTGAAACAGATGAAGCTTTGCTTGAAAAATACTTTGAAGGTGAAGAATTTACCGAGGAAGAAATTCAAAAAGGATTAAAAAACGCAGTATTACAAGGAGAATTGGTTCCTGTAATCGTAGGTTCAGCAATAAAAGGATTAGGCATTGATATGCTGATGAATACGATAGTAGAGTACTTGCCTAACGCTTTGGATGCTAAATCACTGAAAGGCAGCCCGGCAGATTCCTTATCGGCATTTGTATTCAAAACCATAGTTGACCCCTTTGTAGGAAAAATTACTATATTCAAGGTAATGTCGGGAACTATGAAGAAAGACACGGATGTTTTCAATGCAAATACCGGCGACTCGGAGAGAATAGGCAGCGTATTTTCACTGAGAGGAAAAGAGCAGCTTGAAGTATCCGAAATAGAAGCAGGTGATATAGGAGCTACTTCCAAGCTTCAATACTTCAAGACCGGTGACACTATTTCCTTAAAGACTGCTCCTGTTGCTTATGAAAAAATTGATTTTCCGAAACCTTGTTATTTCATGGCAATTAAGGGATTAACCAAAGACAGCGATGAGAAAATAGGATTAGGACTTCAAAGGTTAAATGAAGAGGATCCTACCTTCTCAATAGACAGAAACTTTGAAACCAAGGAGCTTGTAATAGGAGGCCAGGGCAACATTCAGCTGGAAGTAATTGCAAGCAAGCTTAAGAATAACTACAAGATTGATGTTGTACTCAGCCCGCCCAAGGTTGCTTACAGGGAAACAATCAAGGGTAAATCCGATGTTCAGGGTAAACATAAGAAACAATCAGGCGGCGCAGGCCAGTATGGAGATGTCCGCATCAGATTTGAACCTTCTGATAAAGAATTTGAATTTACGGAAGAAATATTCGGAGGATCCGTACCCAAACAATATATCCCGGCAGTAGAAAAGGGACTCAGAGAATCTCTGGAAAAGGGTGTATTGGCAGGCTGCAAGGTTGTTAACGTTAAGGCAACATTGTATGACGGTTCCTACCACGAAGTCGATTCAAATGAAATGGCATTTAAGATTGCTGCATCATTAGCCTTCAAGAAAGGTATGATGGAAGCAAAACCTGTTTTGCTTGAGCCGATAGCAAAGGTTGAAATCAACATTCCCGAAGAGTACCTGGGAGACATAATGGGCGATATGAACAAGAGAAGAGGAAGAATCCTTGGTATGGAACAGCAGCCGGACGGCAGCCAGCTTGTTAGGGCAGAAGCCCCAATGTCCGAAATGTACACATATGCAATCGAGCTTAAGTCCATGACCCAGGCAAGGGGTACTTTCGAAGTTGAATTCTTAAGATACGAAGAAATGCCGGCCCACCTGGCAGAAAAGGTTATAGCTGATTACAAGGCACAGAATGAAAATGATAAATAAATAAAATAATTTAAAAAATCACTTAAAAGACTATAAATGTCTTTTAAGTGATTTTTGTTTTAATAACATCTGCCATAACCGGATTTTAGCGAATAAAATCTATTCGTACCAATTTCTTGCCGTTTGGCAATTCTCTTGCTTGATGAAGGTCCTTTTGATAGCCGATTTCACCTATGGCTTCAATTAAATCCTTTTCTTCAACAAGATGGTGAATCTCGGACAAACGGTCAAATACATGGAGATATGGAGAATCAGAGACAAAGGAATCATTTGTATTGACCTGAATAATACAGGATACATATTTTGGTTTTACTTGCTTGACTACTTTTTGAAAGCATTCATATCCGATATATTCAATTAAGAGATTTGCTACAAGTAAATCTGCATATGGCAGTTTTATATCTCGGGTCAAATCTACACACAGGGTCTGAAGGATGCCTTCCAGTTCCGGGTATCG
>DCDC01000137.1 GCA_002316225.1 Firmicutes bacterium UBA1065
ACCTCATGATTGATCTTCTTCCCGAGGTGGTTCAAGAAAACCTGGCGGAATTTGCAGATATATTTTGTGAAAAGAACGTGTTTACTCTTGAGCAGTCAAGAAGGTTTTTAAAAGCTTCCAAAGAGGCTGGCCTTAAATTAAAAATTCATGCGGATGAAATGTACCGGCTGGGAGGAACTGAATTAGCTGTTGAACTTGGGTGTACTTCAGCAGACCACCTCCTCCAGGCTTCCAACGAAGGCATAAGATTGCTTTCCGGGTCTAATACGGTTGCAACCCTCCTTCCGGGCACGGCTTTTTGCCTAAGGGAAGAATACGCCAGAGCAAGATATATGATTGATAGGGGGTGCGTCCTTGCCCTGGCAACTGATTTTAACCCGGGAAGCTGCTTTACAAATTCAATTCCCTTGATTATAGCCCTGGCAGCCCTTTATATGAATATGACAATAGAAGAAATCATTACGGCCCTTACAATAAACGCAGCAGCGGCCCTTGGAAGAAGCCATGAAATCGGAAGTATAGAAAAGGGCAAAAAAGCAGACATTATAATCCTGGAATATCCTTCAATACACTTTCTTCCTTATCATGCAGGAGTAAACATAGTTGAAACCGTAATCAAAAACGGGAAAATCGTAAGAGGCTGATATGGTTACATGTGAGAAAGGAGTCTCATGGAAAAACAAGGTATAGGGAAAATAGCAATCCTGCTTGCAATTTCAAGCGGTGATGATGAAAAATTAAAAAGCTACTATGAAAACAAAAATTATGTGATATATAAAGGACAAGCAGGCTCCATGGATTCCAAGAAAATAATTGCTGCTATAGAAACTGCTGCCTATAGGGAAAACATAATTGTAGAAAACTATAGGGAGGAGCATGCCTTATATCATGCGACAATAGAGGCCCTGAGCGGTTATTGCAGGGGACAGGTACTTTTGGGAGAAGTTTTGAGAAGTGCCGGCTTGACCTTTACCATTGTCAAGGGTCCCTTGATTGACGGGGATGAATCCGGCGGCTCCTGGATTGCCGTAGTCTTGTACGGCCAAATAGGATCTCCCAGAAAAGGATTTGAGCATGAAGCAATAGGTATGGGTATTCAGCCCATATAAATAAAGGCCTGAAAATCAGGCCTTTTTTACGTTTTTATTAAGCTTTTGATTTACTGGCAGCCTATTTCGTCAAAGCACTCATTGAACAATATTACCAATAAGAGGAAGAAAAACAACAAATTTGCTCCGCTAGCTCCGCCTACTCTATTTCTATTAAAGAATCCCATAAATAACCTCCTTAAATAAATGTGCTTATGATATTATATGTCTTAAGTTTTTTTAAGTTACCGGGATTATTCCAAATTTTTTTTCAGGCGCTGGTTCACTACTTTAAAGTCCAGGTTCTGAAAGAAGGCATCCAGGTATAAGCTGCGGTTGGTCCCAAAATCAATCATATAGGCATGTTCATAGACATCAGCCACAATCAGGGGGTCTGCATAGAGCATTACCCCGCAGTCATGGGAATCCTGGCCGTATATGTAATACTCCTTGTTATACCTGTCATAGCAAAACAAAACCCAGCCTCTCATGCTCAGTCCTATACATTTGAATTTATCCCGGAAATCATTGTAGGAACCGAAGTTTTCAATAACAATCCTTTCAAAGGGGCCGTAAGGCCTGTTGTTGTTGCCTGTTAAGTTTTCAAAATAAAGTTCATGGAGCTTAATGGAATCAAAACAAAAAGTTTTTGACTTTTCGGCGGACCGGATGTCGCTGTAGTTGGAACTGCATTTGTTAAATATCCTGTCATTTTTCAAATCAGCGCTTACCTGGTTGAGGCAGTTGATGTAATTTATGTACAGCTGGTAGTGCTCGCTCAATTGGATGGGAGAAAAGTATTTCACATTTGAAAAGTTATAGTTTTTTGGCTCTAATTTTTTCATTTTAAAACCTCCATGTATTTGTTCAATTATATGAGAGGGAAAATGATTATATGAACTTAAACTTTTCCTTTACCCGTATTGTTTTAGTTGATATAATAAATAAAAACAAACTCCCTCAACTTATGAAGAATTCTAAGTATGAGGGATATTGCCCAAAACAGGAGAAGGTTTCCAATGAAGAAGTTAATGATATTGGACGGCAACAGCTTGCTGTTCAGAGCATTTTACGCATTACCCCCCTTGAAGACAAAAAAAGGCCAGTTTACAAATGCCGTATATGGTTTTTTGAGCATGTTGTATAAAATCATAGATACCTATTCCCCCGATTACCTTTGTGTAGCCTTTGACCCCGAAAAACCCACCTTCAGGCACGAAAAATATAAGGATTACAAGGCAAACCGCCAAAAAGCCCCTAATGAATTGGTTCAGCAGTTCCAGCTCATCAGGGATGTTCTTGATGTGCATAACATTAAGAGGGTTGAGATTGAAGGCTTTGAAGCAGACGACATATCAGGCACATTTGCTTATGCCGCAAAGGACCAGGGAGCGGAAGTTTACCTGGTTACCGGCGACAGGGACTACCTCCAGCTCATAGATGAAAACATAAAAGTAATATTGACCAAAAAAGGCATCACCAACACGGTGGAAATGGATTTAAAAGCCATGGAGGAAGAATACGGTCTGACTTCTGAACAGTTTATTGATTTAAAAGCCCTGATGGGAGATTCTTCAGACAATATACCAGGAGTGGCCGGAGTAGGGGAAAAAACCGCCCTTAAGTTAATGCAGGAATACAAAAGCTTAGATAACATATATGCCAATATTGACAAGATAAAGGGCAAGCTGGGTGAAAGGCTGCTTTCTGATAAGCTGCAGGCCTACATGAGCCAGACTTTAGCCAGGATCATTACCGATATACCTCTTGAATTCAACTTGGAAGACTACAGGGTTCAAAAACCTGACACAAAGAAACTTGCTGACCTCTATGATGAATTGGAATTCCGCCAGTTTAAAAAGCGTCTCATGGAAAAGGCAGATCAAGAGGCTGGGGAACAAATGTCTCTATTTGATGGAGAAAGAACCCAAAGGGTGGAAAATATAGATATTATCTACATAGATTCCGAGGATAAGCTGAATGATATAAGTAATATTAATAGGGCCTCAATAAAGTTCTTGTTCGACGGTGAAAGAGCCCTCACGAGCAAGGCCCTTGCCTTGGGTATTTCAGACGGGGAAAAAATCTACTACATAGATTTTGAAAAAGCGGACGAAAAGAAAGCCCTGGAAAACCTGAGAGAAATATTCGAAAGCAAGGAAATTCCAATTTGGGGCCATAATTTGAAGAACGAAATAATTTACTTGATGAGAAAAAACATTCAGGTTAGCAATATAGAATTTGATTCCGAAATAGGCAAATACCTCCTTAATCCTTCCGAAAGCTCCTATTCAATAGACAGGATTGCCTATGAATTTTTGAACCTGGAAATTCCATCGGAAAACCAGATTTTAGGCACGGGAGTAAAAAGAAAAACCTTCAGGGATATTGACCTTGAACAAAGGAAGGCATATATTTTCAACTGTTTAAACACTGTCAACAAGGTGCATAAATCCATGACCCAAAATATAGAAGACCTTAAGATGACTTCCCTTTATAAGGAAATTGAGCTTCCCTTGATTGAAGTGCTGGCTTACATGGAATTCGTGGGCTTTAAAGTGGACTTAAAGATACTTGAAAAATTGGGTCTGCACTTTCAGGAAAAAACCAGGGAACTTGAAAAAGAAATTTACGACCTTGCCGGCGAAACCTTTAACATCAATTCTCCAAAACAGCTTGCGGTCATCTTGTTTGATAAATTAAGCCTGCCCATAATCAAGAAAACCAAGACGGGTATATCGACGGACATTGAAGTCCTTGAAAGCCTCAGCTCCGAGCACCCCATAGTTGAAAAAATCATTGAGTACAGGTCCATGGTCAAATTGAACTCAACCTATGTGGAAGGATTGAAAAACGAAGTTAACAAGGATACGGGAAGAGTCCATTCCATCTTCAATCAGACCATTGCTTCAACAGGCAGGATATCAAGCACCGAGCCAAACCTCCAGAACATTCCCACCCGGACTGAAGAGGGAAGGGAATTAAGGAAGGCCTTTGTGGCTGAGGATGATTACATCCTTTGCGATGCTGACTACTCCCAGATAGAGCTGAGGGTCCTGTCCCATTTAGCCGATGAAAAGAATTTAATCGAGGCCTTTGCCCAGGACCTGGATATTCACGCCAAAACTGCTTCCCAGGTCTTCCACGTAAACCTGGCTGATGTAACCCCGGAGATGAGGTCAAGGGCCAAAGCCGTTAACTTCGGAATCGTATACGGCATAAGCGATTACGGCCTTAGCAGGGATTTAAAGATTCCGAGGAAGGAAGCAAAAAAATATATAGATAATTACATGAAATACTACTCAAGTATAGAAAAATACATGAAAGATATAGTGGAAAAGGGTAAAAGGGACGGTTATGTTACCACCTATTTCGGCAGGAGAAGGTACATACCCGAGCTTTCATCCCGCAATTTCAACATCCGGTCCTTCGGGGAAAGAATCGCCTTAAACACTCCCGTCCAGGGGACAGCCGCAGATATTATCAAGGCAGCCATGGTCGGGGTCTACAAGAGGCTTAAAGATAATAATATGAAGTCAAGGCTCATACTACAGGTTCATGACGAATTAATAGTCGAAGCCTACAAGGACGAATTGGAAGAAGTAAAGACCATACTTAAAGAAGAAATGGAAAATGTGGTTGATGATTTTAAGGTTCGCCTTAAATCGGATATCAATACGGGAAGAAGCTGGTATGATGCGAAATAGGCCCAGGGTCATAGTGATTACCGGAGGTATAGGAACCGGAAAATCTGCGGCGGTTGATATAATTAAAGACCTTGGCTACAGGGTCCTTGATTCTGACAAGATCGTCCATGAAGGTTACAAGGCCGGAAGCCCCCTCTATGTAAGGATTGTTGATGCTTTTGGTGAGGAAGTATCAAAAGATGGCAAAATAGACAGGCAAAAGCTCGGTAGAATCGTTTTTAACGATGAAGAAAAACTAAGGCTTTTAAATAGTATCGTCCATGGTTACGTATATGAAAAGTTAAGAGAAGGCATAGAAAGTTGTTACGATAAAGTAATATTTCTTGACATACCTCTGATTTTGGAGACCAGGGATCTCCATGAGCCCATATATGACGAGATATGGCTGGTATATGTTTCGGAGGAAACCCAAAGAAAAAGATTAAGAGAGAGGGCTTTAAGAGAAAACAAGAATCCTGAAGATGTACTGAAAATCATAGACAAACAGATACCTATAGAAGATAAGGTGTTCATGGTCGATCTGGTGATAAACAACGAAGGCACTCTTGAAGAACTAAAAGAAAAGATACAGGCTCTGCTTGAAGAAAAAAGTAAGGGATGGTGATTATGGCCAGGAGAAAAAGGGTTTACAGCAGGAGGAGAAGGAGAATCAATTACAGGCGGGTTGCGCTTTTGCTTGGGGGACTTGTCCTTATCATCTTGCTTACAGTGAAAATCTTTACTAAGAACAGGTATGTTTCCCATATTGAAAAAGCCCTTGACGGGGATATAACTCAAATGTCCGGTTCAATCAGCACTGTATCCGTAATCGATGCAACTGTATATGAAAATGAAGGAATCAGGTACACCAACCAGCATGAAGACATAAAAAGGCTTATGACCTTCGAAGGCAGCCTGCCGGAGGATGCGGACAAGGTCGATGACGTTAAGACCTTGCTTAAGAACATGATAATTTCCGAAAAAACCCAGGTCCTTGATGACCTTCCCCGGAAAGAAGACGGCTATTACTGGATAGAGGCTGATATTTTCACGAAAGACAAGTTTTTGATTTTCAAAACAGAAGATGAGTATAATTTCGACTTGTATTATGACATTGAAGACAAAACGGTTTACGTAAAGGAAAAATACTACGACGAATTCAGTAAAAAATACAATAAGGTCAAATTCCAGGGCTACAAGGCCACCGACCAATTCATTGATATATTGAATGATTTAACAAGTTAGTGTCATTCTGAGGGCTTTAGCCCGAAGAATCCCATGAGATCCTTCGCTGCGCTCAGGATGACAGTCAGTTGTGTCATTCTGAGGGCTTTAGCCCGAAGAATCTCATGAGATCCTTCGCTACGCTCAGGATGACAAGTCAATTGTGTCATTCTGAGGGCTTTGGCCCGAAGAATCTCATGAGATCCTTCGCTGCGCT
>DCDC01000076.1 GCA_002316225.1 Firmicutes bacterium UBA1065
GCACAGTCCATAAAGATGACTATGCGGTCCTCTTAGCCGAAATTATCTGATAAGGGGCAAATAGAGAGCACAAAAATTGTCATCCTGGGCGATAAGTCATCCTGAGCGATGCGAAGGATCTCATGGGATCCTTCGGGCTAAAGCCCTCAGGATGACACTATGGGATATTCATAGCAATGACACTCATGTATATTTTTAGCATGACAATGTGCTGAGGGCAATCTTACGATTGTCCTTTTTTTATTATATTTAAGTGGACAAATGTTCGATTTTGTTATAATATAAAGAAGGAATGTCACCCTGCACGGAGGTTGGAATGGATTATATAATCATAGGACTGCTTTCTTTATCCCTTGTAATAAATCTTCTTTTACTCATTAAACAAGCTAAGAATAACTCCAGGGACCGGATAATATCGGAACTTAAGCTTAATTTAAAGGATAATAACCTGTATTTGATTGATTCCATAAACCGCAGAATTGCCGAGTCGGAGCAGAAACAGCTTAAGGAGCTCCTTTCAAACAAGCTGGAAACGGTTGAAAGGCTGGAAAGAAGCTCCAAGATCTTGACAGAGTCTTTAAATGACAATTTTACAGCCCTCAATGACTTGGTTTACAGGAACCTGGACAAGATAAACATGAGGGTCGAAGAAAGGCTCAATGAAGGATTTGAAAAAACCAACAAGACTTTTGTCAGCATACTGGAAAGACTGTCCAGGATAGATGAAGCCCAGAAGAAAATAGACAGCCTGTCCACCAATATTGTCTCCCTCCAGGATGTTCTGACTGATAAAAAGAGCAGGGGCATCTTTGGTGAAGTTCAGCTTAATCATATCTTGTCGGTGGTTTTCGGGGAAAAGAACGACAAAGTTTATGAAATTCAAAAGAAATTGGGAAATTCCATGATTGCCGACGCAGTTTTGCATATACCCGACCCTGTGGGAATGGTTTGCATAGATTCCAAATTCCCCCTTGAAAATTACCGCCGCATGATTGACCCAAACATTCCGGATGTGGAAAGAAAGCAATATATCAGGGACTTTAAAGCAAACGTGAAGACCCATATCAACGATATATCTTCAAAGTATATAATCCAGGGACAAACTGCGGACCATGCCATAATGTTTATACCGGCGGAAGCTATATTTGCCGAGATTAACGCCTACCACCCGGACTTGCTGGATTATGCCGGTGAAAAGAGGGTTTGGATAACCTCTCCCACAACCCTCATGTCGGTTTTGTCAACGGTCCAGGTTGTTTTAAGAAACATGGAGAGGGAAAAGTACGCAGGCATAATTCATGAGGAACTTAACAAGTTAGGAAAAGAATTCAAGCTCTACAAGGAAAGGTGGGAATCCCTGGCTAAAAATATCAAGCGGGTTTCGGAGGACGTGGATAAGATTAACATCACATCCAATAAAATAGAAAGAAAATTCGACAGGATATCCAGGGTTGAAATGGGCTCAGGGCCTGAAAATGAAGAAATAGAATACAGTGAAATATGATTTAAAAAATACTTGCATTTTATTTAAGTTTATGCTACTATCTTAAAGTAGCAAATTTGCCGCAGTGATGGAATGGCAGACGTGACGGACTCAAAATCCGTTGGTGGCAACACCGTGGGGGTTCAAGTCCCTTCTGCGGCACTCATTCAATAAAATCGACCTAAAAAGTCGATTTTATTTTTTGTTTGGATATTTTAATTCTTTTATGATATAATTTTTTAATCATGAAATTTAAGGTGAAAAGATGAGTATATTGTATGTGGTTCCAACACCTATAGGGAATTTGGGGGATATGACCGGGAGAGCCCTTGAAGTCTTAGAAAGCTGTGATTTAATACTGGCTGAAGATACCAGGCACACTCAAAAGCTTTTAAACCATTTCAATATTAGGACTAAGATGATTTCCTACCATAAGTTCAATGAAAAGCAAAGGAGCGAGGAAATAGTCCAAAGGCTTTTGAATGAGGAAATCAAGGCAGCACTGGTAACCGATGCGGGAACACCCTGTATTTCAGACCCTGGATACGAATTGGTAAGGGAAGTCAGGGAAAAGGGGATTGAAGTGATAGGCTTGGCCGGCCCATCGGCACTTACCACAGCCCTTTCAATTTCGGGAATTGAAACTTATGAATTTGCCTTTTACGGGTTTTTGCCCCGCAAAAAAAGCGAGCTGGATGCGGCCTTGAAAAGGGTTCTTAAAAATCCTGTAAAAACCTTTGTCTTTTATGAATCTCCCAAGAGGATAATTAATTTAATTGAAAAAATAAAGGAACACATGCCCAATGCAACTCTTTGCGTGTGCAAGGAACTGACAAAAGTCCACGAAAAAACTTTTTACGGAAGCGTGAATGATGTTTTGAAGCAGTTAAGGGACCATGAGGAAGTGGAAAAGGGAGAATACGTGATAGTGGGCTGCAACAATGATTACAAGGAAGCAGATGTTTCGTCTTACCGGGTTGGAATACACGGTATCTTGTTTGACAAGCTCATTAAAAATGACTATTCTTTAAGGGAAGCCGTAAATGAAGTTGCAGATGAGGGATTGGCTTCAAAGAATGAAGCATATAAGGCTTCTCTTGAAATAAAAAAATTTATCGAGAAACTGCAGGGGGACAAATGATTGGCACAATAGCAAATGCGCTTGCAATAATAGCGGGCGGTATAGCAGGACTTATATTTAAAAACGCAATACCGGAGAAAATATCCCAGGCCCTCTTAAAGGCCACAGGCTTGGCGGTAATCGGCATCGGTATAAATTTAATGCTGGCAGGTGAAAATTTTACCCTCTTAATCATATCTATGGTAATAGGTACGATTATAGGCGAACTCATAGATATAGAAGGAAAGCTGGACAGGTTCGGAGCCTTTATAGAAAGTAAAATGAAAAACAAGGAAGGGAACGTGGCTCTTGGTTTTGTAACCTGTACCCTGGTTTACTGCGTGGGGTCCATGGCAATTGTAGGCTCAATCCAGAGCGGCCTGACAGGCAATCATGAGATACTTTTTTCAAAGGCAGTCCTTGACGGCATAACAGCGATCACCTTTGCGGCAACTATGGGGGTGGGAGTGGTGCTTTCCGGCATAAGTGTCTTTGTTTATCAAGGAATAATAACCATGCTTGCAAGCTTAATGCAGTCCTTGCTGAGTACCGTCGTAGTAAATGAGATGACTGCCATTGGCGGCGTAATAATAATGGGAATCGGTCTAAACTTTATTGTGGCAAACAGGATGAAGGTTGGTAACTTTCTGCCGGCAATATTCATCCCCATAATTTATTACTTGTTTTTCTGATGAGGTGAAAATTGGAAAGAAAGCTTATTTTAAAACCTCCGGTCATAATGATAACATGTCTTGTTTTTTTAATTGGCTCTCTTGTTTTGTCCCTGCCCTTGTACTATGGTTTTTTGGCGGGTATTCTTTTTACCTCCTTAGTGCTTTTCAAAAGCGGATACCCATTAAGGGAGATTTGGGAAACCTCCCTGTCTGCCCTTAAGGACCTTAAGAAATTACTTATAATCATACTGCTCATAGGGGCTACGACTTCCATGTGGCTTGCTTCCGGGGTTGTACCCACGATCATGTATTACGGTTTTACCTACATGGAGGGTCTTAATTTTCTTTTGGCTGCATTTTTAATCATGTGCCTGGTTTCATACTTCATGGGTACGGCTGTGGGATCCATCAGCACTGTGGGCATATCCTTGAGCGGAATAGGCTTAAGTATGGGGATACCTCACAGCATGATGGTTGGTGTCTTGGTTTCAGGGGCTTTCATAGCGGATAAGATATCACCCTTGTCGGGCCTCTTAAACCTTACCATGGCAACCGTAAATAAAAACTATAAAGAAGTATTTAAATCCATGATAAAAACCCTCTTGCCAACTATTATAATCACTTCTGTGATTTATTTCTTCATGGGCAGAAATTACATTGCTGAAGGCCAAAACCTTTTAAAGTATAAAGAAGCAATCAGGCAAGGCTTCAATGTTTCCCCTGCCTTGTTTATCCTGCCGGCCCTGGTTTTAATCTTATCCATATCAGGCCTTGATTCCTTAAAAACATTTTCTATCGGTATCATTGCAGGCGGTGCCCTCAGCATCATATTTCAGAATATATCCCTTCCATCGGTAATAAAGGCCCTATTATTCGGCTACCGGGGCAATACCCCTTCCGAAGAATTAAATACCCTCTTGGTCAGCGGAGGCATGGTTTCCATGATAGAAGCTACCTTCATGGTGGCGGGAGCCTTTATTCTGATTAAACTTTTTGAAAGAGGGAATGTCCTGGTACCTTTTATGGATAAGCTTACAAGGGGCATAAATTCCGGAATGTCTTTAATAGGAAGGACGGGACTGATAAGTACCTTGATGACTGTTGTGACCTGCGACCAAACATCCGGGATTATCCTGCCGGGCACCATTTTGCAGGAAAAGTACCAGGAACTAAAAATAGACAAGGCCGTCCTGGCGAGAACAATTTCTGATACCGGAACTATTGTGGCCCCCATCATGCCATGGAATCTCAACTCCTTTTTAATAATACCCATAACGGGCCTGGGTGCTGCCCAGTATGGTCCCTATGCGGTTCTTTGTTATGTATGCCCCTTGATTTCAATGATAGTCTCTTATATTCAATTTAAGAACAAAAAGGATATTTGCTAAATTAGGAAAAAATACAAAAAACTTCATTAAAATAAGGAAAACACTCCAATAATTTATTAAAACAGGACTTTCTTTTGATTATTGATTGCCTTTTAGCTTAGTAATATAATGAAATTGAGGTAATTATTCATACTTATACAAATATCTCATATAAAACAAATTAATTTAGGAGTGTGCCATGAAACCATTAACATCCAACTCAAATGTATTAAAATGGGTAGATGAAATCACTTCAATGATGAATCCGTCTGATGTGGTATGGATTGACGGCAGCGAAAACCTCTACGAAGAGCTAAGAAAAGAAGCATGCTCAACGGGTGAGCTCATAAAATTGAACCAGGAAATTTACCCCGGATGTTACTACCATCGGTCAGCAAAAGACGATGTGGCAAGAATGGAAGACAAGACCTACATCTGCACAAGAAGGAAGGAAGATGCAGGCTATACCAACAATTGGATGAGCCCTCAGGATGCTTACAGGCTGGGAAGAGAAATTTTCACGGATTCCATGAAGGGCAGGACCATGTATATCATTCCCTATTCCATGGGTCCGGTAGGATCCCCATTTTCCAAAATTGGATTTGAAATTACAGATTCAATCTATGTTGTTTTAAGCATGAACATCATGACCAGGGTGGGTCAGGATGTTTTGGATGCCCTGGGAGATTCAAACGACTTTGTGCGGGGTGTTCACGGTAAGTGCACCCTGGATATCAACAGGAGATATATCTTCCATTTTCCTGAAGACAATACCATATGGTCATGCAATTCCGGTTACGGTGGCAATGTTCTCTTAGGCAAAAAATGCTTTGCCCTCCGCATCGCATCATACCAGGGCAGGATGGAAGGCTGGATGGCCGAGCACATGCTTATAGTCGGTATCGAGAGTCCGGACGGAGAGGTTAAATACATAGCCGGGGCCTTTCCATCGGCTTGCGGCAAAACAAATTTAGCCATGCTCATACCTCCCGAAGTTTATTTGAAGAAAGGGTACAGGGTATGGACCGTAGGTGATGACATAGCATGGCTCCGTATTAAGGAAGACGGGAGACTGTGGGCTATAAATCCGGAAGCAGGCTTTTTCGGAGTTGCACCGGGAACAAATGCAAAATCCAATTACAATGCCCTCATGTCCACGAGGAAAAACTCGATTTTCACAAATGTTGTATTAAATTTGGACGATTATACGGTATGGTGGGAAAAACTTGATAATAATCCTCCTGAAAATGCCCTGGATTGGATGGGAAATCCATGGAACGGAAAGACATCCAAGGAAAACGGAGCCCATCCCAACTCAAGGTTTACAGCACCGGCAATAAATTGCCCCTGCATTTCACCTGAGTGGGAATCACCTGAAGGAGTTCCCTTATCGGCAATAATATTCGGAGGAAGACGGGCAAAAACAGCCCCCTTGGTTTACCAGTCAAGGAACTGGCAGCATGGCACCTTCGTAGGATCCACCCTGGCCTCGGAAACCACCGCAGCTGCAGCAGGAAAAGTGGGAGTCGTAAGAAGAGACCCCATGGCCATGCTTCCCTTCTGTGGTTACAACATGGGAGATTATTTCAGGCATTGGCTTGAAATGGGCAAAAAAATGTCCAATCCACCAAAAATATTCCACGTGAACTGGTTTAGGACCAATGAAAAAGGAGAATTCATCTGGCCGGGATTCGGGGATAATTTCAGGGTAATCGAATGGATGCTCAAGAGATGTGAAAACCTGGTAGATGCAGAAGAATCTCCGATCGGGTACATGCCAAGGCCTGAGGACATCAATTTGGAGGGTCTTAATATCTCAACAGACACCCTGAAATCACTCCTCACAATTGACAAAGAGGCATGGCTTGAAGATGTAAAGGGTATAGAAGAATTTTATAAAAAGATAGGGGATACGGTACCCCAGGAGCTATACGACGAATTGAAAACTTTGGCTGATAATTTGAATAAAATGGAGTAATTATAACGAGGGTTTACAGCCCTCGTTAAAATTTTTGGTACATGTATCGGATGACTCAAAGAGGAGTAATAAAAATATCAAGCGAACATTTGCAGGACACGACTATAATTCTTAGCGAATGCAGGTTAAAAATCCGTTAAACAGCTTGCACTGTTTGAGCGCAGCGAGTTTGCAAGCTGTTTAACGGATTTTTAGCCGGAATGAGCTTTAGAATTA
>DCDC01000202.1 GCA_002316225.1 Firmicutes bacterium UBA1065
ATTTTTAGTTTACAGAGCCATAAATTTATTTTTTTTAAAAGAATAAGCATGCAATTGACATGCCAATTTGGATATGATATATGAAAACCTTTTTATTTTAATGTTTTTTATTTAATGAAATAATACTTGCCAAATAATCATTCTATATAGACCTGCTAATATTTTTAGCATGTAAATGCTCAAAATATTAGCAGTGCTTATTTTTTTAGCACTGCTATCTTCTCTTCCTATGGTACTATTATATTATATTTTTTTATTTTATTGTAAATTGTATTTCTGGTAACCTTTAAAAGGGCAGCCGTTTCCGTTATATTTCCGCCTGATATGTTTAAGGCCCTTTCGATGGCTCTTTTTTCCATAACCTCTAAAGGCTCAATGATATCATTATCATCGTATTTGGTACTTTCGTATTTTAAATTGGCTCTGAGCTCGTTTTGCATGCTGTCTGTCAATAAATCTTCTTCGGTGATTATGCTGCCGTTGCACAAATTGACTGCTCTTTCAATAGTGTTCTCCAGTTCCCTGATGTTTCCGGGCCAATCGTATTCCATAATTTTCTCCATGGCTGCCGGTGAAATACCCTTAATCTCTTTGTTTAACTTGGTATTTAGCTTGTTTATAAAGTGGGTAACCAATAATTCTATATCTTCCTTTCTCTCCCTCAAGGGCGGCAAGCATATATTAAGAACATTTATCCTAAAGTACAAGTCTTCTCTAAACCTTCCCTTCTTGCATTGTTCATACAAGTCCCTGTTTGTGGAAGCTATAATTCTGACATCTAAGTCAAATACATGATTTCCGCCTATTCTTGTTAATTTTCTGTCCTGAATTACTTTTAAAAGCTTTACCTGCATATCAATAGGCATTTCTCCTATTTCATCAAGAAATATGGTTCCGCCGTCAGCCAATTCAAATTTTCCCATCCTCCCCTTGCTTGATGCACCTGTAAAAGACCCGGGCTCATAACCAAACAGCTCAGACTCCAAAAGCTCTCTTGGTATAGCTCCGCAATTAATTGAAACAAAGGGCTGATTTTTTCTGACACTGTAGCTGTGAATGGATTGGGCTATAAGCTCCTTCCCCGTACCGCTTTCACCGGTTATCAGGACATTGGACATGCTTTGTGCGGCAATTTTTGCCTTTCTTATACAATCTTTAATAACAGAACTTGATCCGATAATGTCTTCAAAACAGAAATTTGCATAAGCACCGCTTAATTCGTTGAGCATCTTATTAACACGTTTAATTTTCCGGAAAGTATCCACAACGGTTATAATATTGCCCTGCTCGTCCTTAACCGGTACGGCAGTCTTTATAAAGTGAATTTTTTCCCCGTTTCTTCTTGTTATCAAGAATTCCTTGTCGATATAACCTTTTCCCGTTTTTAAAACGTCCAGAACAACAGGCTTGAAATCAACTACATCTGAAACGTGCTTTCCTATGGAAGATTCTCTGTCAATACCTAATATTTCGGCTCCTATCTTGTTCAAAAATGTTAAAAATCCATCCTTGTCAATTGTCAAAACTCCATCTGTCATGGTTTCAATAACGGCACTTTCAGATTTGTGTTTTGCAATAATCTGCTTATACATTCTGTCTGCTTCATACTGTATGCTTATTGCCTTTGCTGCTGCTGTAATCATGCCTAAGGAGTGATAGGAAACCTTGGAGATTAACCCAATTGCAGATAAAGTACCTACTATTTCAGAGTCAATATATATGGGAGCACTTAGTGTTGAGTAATCGTGATACGACTTGCAAAAATGATCTTCGCCGGATAAATAAATGGGCTTATTTTCAATAATTGAGGTGCTCATTGCAGTATTGCCGTTAAATCTTTCGCTAAACCGCCCTCCTACAGGCAGGTTAACAGCGGAGAATAATTTGGTGCTGTAATCCTTGCCTTTTCTGTTTTTTAAAATATATCCGTCCTTATTTACCAATAAAACAGATATAAATGAATCCACATATTCTCCAATACTGTCAACTACCTGATCAAAATACTTTATTAAATCCTTGTTTTCAGATAAGAGGTTGTTAAGGTCAAATGCAGAAATATTAAAAAAACATAAGTCACTGTTAACATCAGTATTTGCCTTTTCACATCTTAACCAGCCGTTTATTACATAATCTTCATATGCTCTTGTTAATGATGTATTGATCAATACCTCATCACATCCTTTAACAAACGTTTTCTTGATTAAATATTATACAATTCGCTATTAAAAAAGTCAACGTTGATTAAAAATTCTTGTATAATTGTCATTATGGAACAATATTTATTTTTTTGCTGATTAATCCCCTTATTTGGGCATGTGGATAGCATTGTTGCTTACCCCGTGAGCCGCCTCATGGAGGGCTTCTCCGACCGTTGGGTGGGCATGGATGGTTGATGTGATTTCATCAATGGTTGCTTCCAACCTCAAGGCAAGGGCTCCTTCCACAATGAGCTCCGTGGCACTTGGTCCGGATATGTGAAGTCCCAATACCTCTCCTGTTGCCCCATCTGTTATGTATTTCACCAAACCTTGCTGCTCATCTTCAATCATTGCCTTTCCGTTTCTGCTCATGGGGAACAAGCCGACCTTTACATCATATCCCTTTTCTCTGGCTTGGTCTTCGGTAAGGCCCACTCCCGCAAGTTCCGGTTTTGTGTAAACGCAGTAGGGGATTGTGTTAAAATCAACATTGGGCTTCATATTCATTATAGATTCAACCGCAACTATTCCCTCCGAGGAAGCTACGTGAGCCAGCATGACTCCTCCTATGGCATCTCCTATGGCATATATGTTGGGAACATTGGTTTGCATGTTTTTATTAACAAGGATTGCTCCTTTTTGTGTAACAATGCCTGCATTTTCCAATGCCAAATTATCAATAACCGGCTTTCTGCCTATGGATAAAAGGACCTTCTCGGCAAGGAATGACTTTTGGCTGCCTCCTGATTCCGTATTCACGCATAGGCCTCCTTCCGCCTCCGATATTGAAACCACTTTTGTGTTTGTATATACTTCTACCCCCGTGTTATAAAACTTTTCCCTTAATGTTGAAACAATATCCTGGTCCATGTTAGCTATTATATTTGGCAGCATTTCTATAATAGTGACCTTGCATCCCAAGGCGGAGAATATATCCGCGAATTCACAGCCGATTACCCCTCCTCCGATGATGGCCAGAGACCTTGGCACCTCCGTAAGTTCCAAAGCTTCATCGCTGGTGATGACACCCGGAAGATCTGTTCCCGGTATGGGTATAATGAAAGGTTTTGACCCGGTTGCAATTATGGCATAGTCAAAATCGACTATAGTTTCTGCACCGTTCTCAGCCTTTACTTTTAATTGGTTTTTATTAAGAAAGCTTCCTTCTCCCTTAATTTTTACAATATTGTTGTTTCCAAGCAGGCTTTCAATTCCTCTGACCTGCTTATCCACGATTTCTGCTTTCCTTCTTTGGACATCTGCCCAATTTACTTCCGCTCCTTTAATTTTTATGCCATAGCTTTCAAAGCTTTTAGCGGCTGAGTAATCTTTTGAAGCCTGAAGCAAAACCTTTGTGGGTATGCATCCTCTATTTAAGCATGTCCCTCCCACCTTATCCTTCTCTACCAATACAACCTCGGCACTTAGCTGGGCCGCCCTTATGGCTGCCACATATCCGCCCGGACCGCCGCCTATGATTACTATCTTCATAAAAACCTCCTTCATACTATATCATACTGTTTTATTTTTCTATATAAGGTATTTCGCCCTATACCTAATATTTTAGCCGCCTTGGTTACATTGCCCCTTGTATGTTCCAATGCTTTTCTTACTGCCTCAACTTCAGCTTCCTTGAGTGTTACCAGGCCTTTTTCATTATTTAATGACCTAAAGAGTTTCTGCTGCAGATGCTGAGGCAGAATTTCATCTCCTTCTGCCTTATGGTAAGCATATTCTATCGCATTTTCCAATTCCCTCACATTGTCGGGCCAATCCCAATTACGAAGTATCTCCATGGTATCCGGTAATATTTTTTTATTGGTTCCATTCATCATATTGTACTGATTTAATACATGATTGGAAATAATATCTATATCTGCCTTCCTGTCTCTCAAAGGATAGGTTCTTATAATCATATTACTGAGAATTTCATATAATTCTTGGCTAAAATTATTTTCTTTGACCATTTCCGAAATATCTATGTGAGTGGAGGATATGATTCTTATATCAACAGGTATTTCTTTAAATCCCCCAATTCTTACAACACATTTTTGCTTTATAACTCTTGCAATTTTATTTTGTAAATCAAGAGGAACAAATGCAATATTGTTTAAAAACAGTGTGCCTCCATTAGCCATTTCAATTTTTCCGGGCTGTCCGCCGCTATTTTTCGTAAAGGAGCCTTCATCATAACCGAATAATTCACTTTCAATCAGGTTTCTAGGCATTGACAGGCAGTTTATTGTAACATATGGTCCTTGCCTTCTGTCGCTGTAATTATGCACGGCTTGGGCAATTATATCCTTTCCGGTTCCGCTATCTCCATATATTAAAACAGGACTATCGTTGGAGCCTGCAAGCTTAATCATTTTTCTTATACCCTGAATCTGGGGGGAGACTCCGATAATATTAGAAATTGTGTATTTAGCTTGAGCACCTATCATATTGTTTACCATTGACTTAATATCATTTATATTTCTGAAGATATCCAAAACACCTACCATTTCTCCCTTTTCATCCCTTAGAATAATAGCTGTCTTTACAAAATGAACCGTCCCTTTCTTGCCCTCTAACCGGTATTCCCTGTCAACATACCCTTGCCGGGTTTTTAAGACATTTAAAATAGTAGGTTCAAAATCAACACCTTCCGTTATATGCTTACCTATCACGTTTTGCTCAATTCCTAATATTCTCATTCCTGCAGGGTTAACAAAAGTAATTATTCCATTCATATCAACGGAAAGCATTCCTTCAGAAGATGCATTGACCAAGAGCTCATAAAAATTTTTTTGTCTTTCGATTTCTATAAATCTTGGATTACTTCTTAAATCATCATCAGTTTGGTTATTTTTGCCTTTCAAACCAGTTTTCATTTATAGAATCAGCTCCTTTCAGTTCTGCAAGAACAATGTAGCAAATATTATGCCAAATATTACATTTATTGAATAGCTGATTTTGTATCCTTATTGATTATAAATGTTTATTTCTTACACAAGAAAATGCTAAAATATTTCACAGTGCTCAATTATTTAACACTTTAAGCATACAAAAAGCGACCAATCCTATGTCGCTTTTTGTATGAACTATTAATTTTCATTTTGTATATTATTTTCTTCCCGTATAAACAAATATGGCATCTCTGAGAAATTCTGCAGCCCCATCCCCGGCTTGGTCATAGTATGCTTTGAACCTTTCATCATCCACATACATTTGAGCTAAAGCGGCATGGGCTTCCTTGTCGTAATGGCCCCAGCAAAATGTTATCCACTGCTTGTGAAGGTCTGCTGTTTTTTGGGCAAGCTCTCCTGCCGGATCCTTCGTTTCCATTGCTTTTTTCAAGTTTTCAAAAATTAAATCATTCAATTTACCAAGTTCCTCATATTGGGCCCGGGTCATGTTTTTGAACTGCTCATTTGAACGCTTCAGGGCTTCTTCCCCGTACCTTTCCCTGACTTCCTTCCCGTACTTCTTTTCATTGTCTTCGATCAGTTTTTTCTTGAACCCTTCAAATTTTTCCTTATCATTCATATCTATCATCCCTTCTTTATACATGATTGTTTTATCCAAATTTTCAATTAATTTATTCAGCCTTTCTCTCTTTGCAAGGAGGGCTCTTTTATGCTCTTTAAGAGCCGCTGTCTCGTCATAATGGGGAGAAGAAAGGATAGATTTTATCTGGTCTATGCCCATATCCAATTCTCTGTAAAACAAAATTTGCTGCAGCCTGTCTACTTCTTTTTTACCATATATACGGTATCCCGATGAGTTTATTCTTGCCGGCTTAAGAATTCCCACCTCATCGTAATACCTCAGGGTCCTGGTACTGACGCCTGCCAATAAACTCAGTTTCTTAATGGTATACTCCATATCATCCCTCCTGCAAAACTTATTGTACACCTTTACGTTACGTCAATGTCAATACCTATTTTAATAAAATAAATATATTACAGTTGTTATTTTTCATGATATCATATAAAATAAGCTTATTAAATGAGGAGGACACCATGGAAAACTACATAAAAAAATTCTTGCAGTTAATAATCGGACTCTTTATATTTGCTTTCGGTTTGGTTTTATGCATTCACGCCAATATAGGCCTTGCTCCCTGGGAGGCTTTCAGCATCGGTATTAGCAATGTGACGGGGATTTCTTACGGAAACGTATCAATTATGACAGGGCTTGTTATCTTATTGGTATTAGTATCGGTTTTTAAAGAAAAAATCGGTTTCGGAACAATATTCAACACTGTTTTGATTGGTGCCTATGCAGATTTTATAATAAGCTTAAAAGTCATACCCTACATGACTAATTATTTTAGCGGCTTGCTGATGCTTATTGCAGGACAAATCCTGGTCGCTTATGCATCATATCTTTATATAAGCGTGGGTATGTGCCCGGGACCCAGAGATACTTTAATGGTTGCCTTAGGTAAGAGGCTTCCTAAGGTTCCCATCGGTATTGTAAGAAGTTTAATAGAAGGATTTTTTTTGTCCATTGGCTGGCTCTTGGGGGCCAAGGTTGGCCTGGGAACGGTTATTTATGTTTTCGGCATAGGCTTTACCGTCCAAATTACTTTTAAAGTATTGAAATTTGATGTCAAATCGGTAGTTCACGAAAGTGTGCCGGAAACCATAAGTGCACTCAAACAAATCCGCTCTGAAAGGATCTATTAGGTATGTGCGGAAGATATTACATTGATATTGATAATGAGGAGATTAAGAGAATCCTGGAAGAAGCCCAAAAAAACATCTACGAAAACTACAGGACGGGCGAAATCTTCCCTACCAATATTGCTCCCATATATATAGAGGATGATAACAATATGAAGCCTCTTTTGGCCAAATGGGGATTCCCTAAATGGGACGGCAAGGGGGTAATCATCAATGCAAGGGCTGAAACCGTAAATGAAAAGCCCATGTTTAAAAAGCTGCTATTATCCAAAAGGTGTATCGTGCCTGCTTCTTATTACTTTGAATGGAAACAGGCAGAAAAAGGAAAGGACAAGTACAAAATAAGCAAGCCCGGCTCCAATATTTACATGGCAGGGCTCTACAACATTGTCTCAAACAGCAGTGAGCAGTTAAGCCTGTTTGATGAAAGCAGGGACATTTATTTCACCATTATAACCCGAAGGGCTAATGAATCGGTTGCCCACATACACAACAGGATGCCCTTGATTTTTGATGCTGAAGAAATGTTTGACTGGCTGAAAGGCAAAAGCATCAGTCAATTAATGAAGGCCGACCATGAGCTTCACGGCGAATTAACATAACACATCATATTCTTACTTCTTATATGATTTTCCCTCTTTTTAAAACTTTCATTTCTATGAATTCTTTCTTAATTTTTTCTTAATCCCATATTCATGCAGTTAATATTTATAAATTTAGAAAATTATAATTGAGGGTAAATATCTATATGAAAGTTTAGTCTGTTCAATAGATTCGGAGCTTTGCTCAGAACCCTTGTTTCAGAATACTTTCAAATATTTAGGAAATAATTAAATAAATTATACAATGAAAAATTTCATAATATTTTTCTTGACTTTAAAAATGAGAGTAGTATAATCGATTCCGTTATTCTATTTTAGGGGTGATTAATTGAAAGACGTTCTAAGTCAAATAATTCAAATTGATAACAAAGCATTTGAAAAACAAAAACAAAATGAAAATGAGCTGTTTAAAATAAGAAAGGATTATGAAGAAACCATCAGCACATACAAAAAAGAAAAATTGAATGATGCTAAACATAAGGCAGAATTCATAGCTGAAAAAATAGATTCGGCAATTAAAAGTGAAGAAGAAAAACAAAAGGACATAATAAACAGAATTTCTGATGAGATAGACAAAATATATAGGGATTGCGAAAAAGCTCTCACTGAAAAGCTGATAAAAAAGTTATTTATGGCGGAGGGATAGGATGAACAGCCCTTACGATACTTACCATGCCGTAAAAACAAAAATTACGACTAAAAAAGGACGTATTTTCAAAAAATTAAATTGGGAAAAGATATTGGATTTTTCAACAGTTGACCAATTGACAGATTATTTGAAAAAAAGTGAAGCCTTTGAGGATATTTTAAAAGATGTAAAAAATGATATTCACAGGGGCAATTTGGAATCTGTTTTAGGCAGGTACAAGATTTCGGAAATTGAAAACTTGCTTCATTATCATTCCGGAGCCTATAAAGAATTTTTAAAGACCCTGTTGACGGAAGCAGACTTAACCGACATTGGTTTAATACTGAGAAAAATTGCCCGAAATATGAGCCTGTATGATATGGAAGACAGGTTTATTCATTCGGAAAAATATACCGATATACCTTATGATAAACTCCTGTCATCAAGAAATGTGGGTCAATTTATAGAAAATTTAAGGGGAACTCCTTATTATAACGATTTAAGGGGTTTAACAAACGAAGATGCCATAAAGCGTGATTTTCATATTGAAATGAAATTATACGTGACTTATTACAAATCATTGCTGGAAAAAGCCGACAAGCTGAATAAGGAGAATAAAAAAACAGCAAAGGATATTATCGGTACAAGGATAGACATCTTGAATGTTCTATGGATTTATAGGGCTAAAAATTACTACCGGATTACACCTGCTGAAATGTTGAATTACAGCCTTGAAGGTGGTAAGGAAATTAATTTTGAAAAGTTAAAAAAGCTTTGTTTTGCGGAAAATGAAGAAGAATTTGATGAAATAGTCGGAACGTCCTTGGGTGAAAAGTTTAAAGATGACCTTAACAATATAGATATAAGTTTAGCCATGAATTATTTTATGTACAATTATTTGAATCAAAATAACTTTGAGAATTTTGGCTTAACCTTATCTTATATATATATGCTGGATATTATTATAAATAATCTGACTACAATAACCGAAGGAATCAAATACCATCTTCCAAAGGACAATCTTAAAAGTTATTTGGTATATGAATTATAAAGGAGTAACATATGGCTATAGAAAAAATGGCTCTGTTAAAAATTGTTGGTTCATTGCAGGAAATGGAAACAATAATAAAAGAGCTGATCCTGTATGAAAATATTAGCATAGATACAGAATCAGACCATTACGGCAATAATTATTTGATACACCAATATGAAACCGAAATTGTAGGTTCAACGGAATGCCGTATATTAGACTATGATGAGCTGGAATCGGAGTGCAAAGAAGCACTCTTGTCTCTTGAAAGCATATGCAAGGATTTGGGTATAAAACTTGCTTTAGACAAAGATTTAATAAAAAACAATGACTTGAGTTATGAAAAAGCCATTGAGCTGTTAAACCAGTATAAGACCAGCAAGGGTAAAGCAGCAGAGGAAATAAAACTAAAGAAAGAAAAAATCAAGGAATTATTATATTACAAAGAAAGGGTCGACGGTGCTTTTGATAAAAGCCTGGACCTTGATAAGATTGCCGATTTAAAATATTTTGATTACGAAATCGGAATCCTGTCCAATGAAGACAGGATAAAGCTCAAGAAGAATTATGAGAACTTAACTGCCATCGTAATCAGAATAGGTATAGTCAAGGCACCGGTTGAAAATTTGTATTTAATTATTTACCCAAAACAATATAAGGAAGAAACTGTAAATTTCTTAAAGTCTTTGAGCTGGAAACGGTTTGTTCTTCCTGAAAAATATAAGGGTACTCCCCAACAAATTTCAGAACAAATTGATAATGATGTAAAAGCACTTGAAGACGAAATAAAAGAATTAACCGGCACCTTATCCTCCAATGATGTAGAGGCTAAGGTTTTAATGAACAAGATTTACAATGCCCTGAAGCTGGAAGAAAAGATTGTATCAATAGCTAAACATGCGGATTTTGGCGAGAATATATTTCTCCTGGATGTATGGACAAAAAAGAAGGATATTAATGATCTTAAGGATACAATAACTAAAATATCCGATAATATCATTGTTTCTTCAGAAAAGGTATACGATGGAGCCAAGCCCCCTACGGTATTAAAAAACAATTGGTTTTTCAGGCCTTTTGAATTGATTGTAAAAATGTACGGCCTGCCTGCTTACCGGGAACTTGATCCCACCCCCTTCATGGCATTAACTTACTGCCTGGCCTTTGGAATAATGTTTGGTGATTTGGGTCAAGGCTTCATATATTTTATGGCAGGATACTTATTGAGCAAAAAAATTGATTTGGCCGGACAGTTATTGATGCGCCTGGGAGCCAGCTCCATGATATTCGGTTTGGTTTACGGGAGTTTATTCGGACTTGAAAAACATCAATTGCCCTGGCTTCCAACCTTATTTGAGGGCGGACCCCTAAGTGCCGAAAATATACCAAAAATATTGGTTATGGGTATTAGCTACGGTATCATAGCCTTATCCGGCTCCTTTGTGTACGGGATTATCAATTCCTTGAAAAATGGTGATAAAGAAGAAGGCTTGTTCGGCAAAAACGGAATATTCGGCTATTTATTCTTCTTAAGTTTTATTTTCACCATTATTACATTAGTAGGATTAATAAAGATACCCCTCTTTGTTCCTTTAATATTCTTAATTGTTTTCTTAACAATTATTGTATTAAAAGAACCCCTGGCCAATGCTTTGGATAAGAAAGAACTCTTTCCTCACGGTGCGGGAGCCTATTTTACGGAAAGCATATTTGAATCGATAGAGACAATATTAAGCACTTTAAGCAACACGGTATCCTTTGTCCGTGTAGGAGCATTTGCCTTGAATCATGCAGGTTTGTTTTTGGCTTTCATGGTTATATCGGAATTAATGGATAATATAATTTTGAAAATTCTGGTATTGACCTTAGGCAATGTATTGATTCTGGTACTGGAAGGTTTGATAGTGTTCATACAAGGTCTTCGACTTCAATTCTATGAAATGTTCAGTAAATATTTCATAGGTGAAGGAGTAGAATTTAAATCAATAAAATTAAATTAAAAAAATGAAAGAAGAAGGGAAAAGAAATTATGCAAATTTTATTTATAATATTAGGAGCCGGAGTAGCGGCTGGAACAATTTTCTATGGAGTAAAAGCAATGAAAAAGGGCAAGAAAGGAAACATTAAAAGAGCAGTAATGACAACTGTGTCAGCTTTTTGTTTGATCATGCTGGGTGCTGTAATTTCATCCATATTCGGCACCAATGCATTTGCCGAAACAGAAGCAGTTCAGGCAGCAGAAACAGCAAATGCTTCACTGGGATTAGGAGAAGGTTTGAAATATATCTCGGCAGCCTTATGTACGGCTGTAGCAACCCTGGCAACGGCAAAAGCAGTATCATCGGTTGGTTCATCGGCAGTTGGAGCAGTTTCAGAGGATCCCTCCCTGCTTGGTAAAACCTTAATATTTGTCGGCATGGCCGAAGGTATAGCTATTTACGGCATGATAATTTCAATATTGATTTTGTTTGCTTAAGAGTAACGAAAAGAGAGATGGTATGAGATCATTTTTAATAAGCGATAACAGGGATACCTTTGTGGGTCTGAGATTAGCAGGAATTGACGGTAAAATTGTTCACTCCAGGGAAGATGCTTTAAATGAAATGAAAAAGGCCATACAAAGCAATGATATCGGCATATTGATCCTGACTGAGAAAATTCTTGATATGATTAAAGATGAAGTTATGGAGTATAAAATTAAGTCCGGTCTTCCTCTTATCATTGAAATTCCTGACAGGCATGGTTCTGCCAGAGACACGAGCGCTATCGAAGAATATATTAAGAATTCGGTAGGCGCCGAAATATGAGGTAGTTATGGTTACAATAGAAGAGAAATTATTGCTTTTCAGTAAACTTTTAAATCAATCCATGAACCAAAAATATGAAGAAGAATTGCATAAATTGGAGAAAGATATCCAGTTGAAAATTCAAAATGCAAAAGAAAAAGTTGACAGGGAAGCAGAAGAAATAATAGAAAGAGCACAAAGAAAAGCTGAATCAAAATATGCTGAATGTTTAAGCAAATCAAAGCTTGTCATAAATAAAGAAATTATGGCTCTTAAAGAAAAATATTTCCAAATATTTATGGATAACCTTAAAACCAACTTGCATGGTTTTGTTCAGTCCAAGGAATATAAAACATACTTGGACAAAAATATCAACAGGCTGAAATCCCAACTGAAAAACCATGAAAACTCAGAAGTGATTCTTTGTTTGTCAACAAAAGATTTTAACAAATACGGGGATTATATCAAAAAGGAGATTGACAAGAAGCATAGAGTATCATTGAAAACCACTGATATAATTGGTGGTTTCATTGCCTTGATTCCATCTGAGAACATTAAGTATGATTTATCCCTAGAGTCAATTTTGGAAGATAATAAAACATTTATCATGCAGACCTTGTTTGATGCTTTAGAGGCAGGTGAATACAATGGCTAATGAAGGAATAGTATGGGCAATAAACGGACCTGTCGTTAAAGGCTTAAACATGAGCTCATTTAAAGTAAATGAAATGGTTACGGTGGGAAACCAAAAACTAATAGGTGAAGTTGTTTCAATAGAGGGAGATATTGCTACGGTCCAGGTTTATGAAGAAACGGAAGGGTTAAAGACAGGAGAAAAAATTTATTCTACAGGTTCACCCCTGTCCGTAACTTTAGGGCCCGGTATTGTAGGCAATATTTTTGATGGTATAGAAAGACCTCTTAAAATAATACAACATATTTCAAAGAATGAATTTATACCGGAAGGAATAGGCCTTTTGTCCTTAGATGACACAAAATTATGGGATGTTAATATACTTGTAAAAAAGGGAGATAAACTAAAGACCGGGGATGTTTACGCAACAGTTCAGGAAACCAAAAGTGTCCTCCATAAACTTATGGTTCCCTATAAATTATCAGGAAGAGTCATAGAAGTAAAAGCAAACGGCAGATACACCATAAATGATACGGTAGTGGTTTTGGAAAAAGAAAACAAGGAAAGGGTAAATTTAACCTTGTGTTCCAAATGGCCCATAAGAAGACCAAGACCCGTTGATAAGAGGCTTCCCTTATATAAACCCCTGATCACCGGCCAAAGGGTAATTGACACCTTTTATCCCATTGCCAAGGGAGGAACCGTAGGCCTTCCGGGAGGATTCGGAACAGGCAAGACGGTAACCCAGCACCAGCTTGCTAAATGGAGCGATGCTGACATAATTGTTTATGTAGGATGCGGGGAGAGGGGAAATGAAATGACAAATGTTTTGGAGGAATTCCCTGCCCTTACGGACCCCCGGACAAACAGACCCTTGATGGAAAGAACCATATTGATTGCAAATACATCAAATATGCCGGTTGCAGCCCGTGAAGCAAGTATTTATACGGGAATTACCCTGGCTGAGTATTACAGGGACATGGGTTATGATGTGGCCTTGATGGCAGATTCCACATCCAGGTGGGCTGAAGCCCTTCGAGAAATCTCAGGCCGATTGGAAGAAATGCCTGCGGAAGAAGGTTATCCTGCTTACTTGGCATCAAGGTTAGCCGAATTTTACGAAAGGGCCGGCTGCGTAAAAACCTTGGGCGGGAATGAAGCAACAGTTACGATTATAGGAGCCGTTTCTCCTCCCGGCGGAGACTTTTCCGAACCCGTAACTCAAAATACTAAAAGATTTGTTTCCACTTTCCTGACCTTGGACAAAAAATTAGCCCATGCAAGGCACTTCCCGGCAATAAACTATTTGACCAGCTACTCGGGTTATTTAAGCATATTAAAGGATTGGTACGAGGAAAATGTAGCTCCTGACATGCTGGGCTTAAGAAATAAGATGGTTGTTTTGTTGAAGGAAGAAGAAAAACTAAATGAAATAGTCCAGCTGGTGGGAGAAGACGTACTGCCTAATGACCAGGCCCTTGTACTTGAAACCGCAAGATTGATAAAAAAAGCTTTCTTGCAGCAAAATGCCCTTCATCCCGAAGATACCTTTGTTGCTTTGGAAAAACAGTACAAGATGCTGAAGGTGATAGATGCCTTTTATGAAAGTGCAATGAAATGCGTAAAAGCAGGAATTCCTGTTTCTGAAATAAGAAAAGTGGAGGTCTTGCAGGACATATATAAGATGAAATTTGATATTCCCAACGATAATTTGGAGCTTCTGGACAAATTAAAAGATAAGGTTGAAGAATCATACAGCATCCTTAGACAAAAATACGAATAGGGAGAAAAAAATGAAAAAGGAATATTTGAAATTACATGAAATCAGCGGACCCCTGATAGTTCTTTCCCATGTTGATGATGCTGCATATGGTGAAACTGTCTCCATAAAAATTGATAATGAAGAAAAAAGAATAGGAAAAGTAATCAAAATAGAAGGGGATAAAGTCATAGTGCAAGTTTTTGAAGGCACATCGGGAATTTCAACGGATAATGCATCAGTGAAATTCTTGGGCCAACCCCTTTCCATTCCTTTATCAAAAGATATTTTGGGAAGAACCTTTAACGGCATCGGGAATCCAATCGACGGGGGGCTCCAGATTCTTTCGGCAAATAAAGTCAACATAAACGGCAGACCTATAAATCCCGTATCCCGCAAGTATCCCAGGAATTTTATACAAACAGGTATTTCTGCCATTGATGCCTTAATGACCCTGATAAGGGGACAAAAATTGCCGATTTTTTCAGGAAACGGCTTAAACCACAACCAACTTGCCGCCCAGATAGTAAAACAAGCTAAAATCAAAGGTGCCACAAGGGATAATTTTGCTGTTGTTTTTGGTGCAATGGGTGTAAGACATGATGATGCCGATTATTTCATAAAAGGTTTTGAAAGGTCAGGAGTATTGGACCATGTTGTAATGTACATCAATAAGGCGGACGATCCCATAATAGAAAGAATTTCCGCCCCCAGATGCGCCCTCACTGCTGCTGAGTACCTGGCCTTTAAACAAGACATGCATGTATTGGTAGTCCTTACCGATATGACATCCTATGCGGAAGCTCTAAGAGAAATTTCTTCAGCAAAGGAAGAGGTTCCTTCCCGTAAGGGTTATCCCGGATATTTGTACAGTGATTTGTCGACCTTGTATGAAAGAGCAGGAATGCTTGAAGGCAAAGAAGGTACCGTAACCCTCATACCGATTTTAACAATGCCCAATGACGATATCACCCATCCGGTTCCTGATTTAACCGGATATATAACGGAAGGACAAATTGTTTTAAGCAGGGACTTAAATCAAAAAGGCCTTTATCCTCCAATTGATATATTACCATCCCTTTCCCGTTTGATGAAGGACGGTATAGGTAAAGAGTATACCAGGGAGGATCATGCTGATTTGCAAAGCCAGTTGTTTTCTTCATATGCAAAAGTCCAGGATATTCGGGGTTTAGCCCAGATTATAGGTGAAGATGATTTAAGCGAAACGGATAAATTGTATTTGAAGTTCGGCCGGGAATTGGAAAACAAGTTCATAAATCAAGGAGAAAATGAAAACAGAAGCATTATCGAAACCTTGGATTTGGGCTGGAATATTTTGTCCATACTTCCGGTAACCGAGCTGGACAGGTTAAAATCAGATTTGATAGAAAAATATTATGTTTATGACAGGGAGCGATAATTATGGCTGTTACGGTTGCACCCACCAAGTCAAATCTTTTTAAAGCCAAATCTTCCCTTGAATTATGTGAAAAGGGATATGAATTATTAGACAAAAAAAGAACTGTTTTAATCAAAGAAATGTTTGTTTTTGTAGATAAGGCCAAAAATATGCACAATGAAATCTACAAAGTCATCTCCGAAGGTTATGCTGCCCTGCAAAAGGCCAACATTACCCTAGGAGTTAAAAATGTGGAAGACATGTCTTATGGCATACCAAATGATGAGCATTTTGAAATTTTATTGAGAAGCGTTATGGGTGTTGACATACCAAGCCTTAAATATAATAAAAACGATGTTCAGCCTGCAACCGGTTTTTATAATACCAATGCTGCTTTTGATGAAGCAAGAAAAAAGTTTGAAGAAGTAAAATTTAAAATTTATGAATTGGCTGAACTTGAAAATTCCATCTTCAAGCTGGCAAAAGAAATAGAAAAAACTCAAAAGAGAACAAATGCCCTGGAATATATAAGAATCCCCCACTTTAAGGAAGAAGTTAAATTTATCCAGGAAGAATTGGAAGAAAAAGAAAGAGAAGATTTTTTCAGGTTAAAAAGGCTGAAGGGAAGATGACAGCCTGATAGCATTAAGAAGGTCTGCACCGAAATCCTGTGCAGGCCTTTTATTTTGACAATTTATTTTGCAGAAGAGCAGGTCTTGGCCTTGCTGCATCCCGAACATCCGGAACAGCAGGAGCTGCCCTTTTTCTTCTGTATTTTCATAATTTTTATTACTCCTGCAACAATCGCCGCAATGATTAATAGAACTATAACATCTGCTGAATTCATTTATCCTCCTATAATTAACCGTCCTATTTGAAAGACCAGGGTTCCGGTTACATAAGCCATACTTGTTTGGTACAAGGCAGTCAAAGCCGCATATTTCATCGAGCCCAATTCCCTTCTTGTGGCTGCAAAAGCAGCTATACAAGGCATATAGAGCAAAGTAAAAGTTAAGAAGGTGAAGGCGCTCAAGGGGGTAAATATTGTAAACAATGCCCGGGATAGTTCAACATCGGTAACCGCTCCGGTCAATACACTAAGGGTACTGACAACTGCTTCCTTAGCCGTTAATCCCGTAATAAGTGCCGTTGATGCCCTCCAGTCATTGAAGCCCAAGGGCAGGAATATGGGGGCTATTAGGGATCCAAAATAGGCAAGTATGCTGGTGGAGCTGTCTTCCACCATATGCAGGGACCAGTTGAAGCTTTGCAGGAACCATACGATTATGGTACCCAGGAAAATAACGGTAAAGGCTCTTTGGATAAAGTCCTTGCCCTTTTCCCACATGTGGAGTAAGACATTTTTTCTTGTGGGTATCCTGTATGCAGGCAGTTCCATTACAAAGGGCACCGGTTCTCCCTTAAATATGGTGTTTTTCAATAACAAACCCGATAGTATTGCAACAATGATTCCCATTACATAGAGGCCTATCATAACCACTGCAGCCTTATCCGGAAAGAAGGCTGCCGTCATCATGCCATAAATAGGAAGCTTGGCACTGCATGACATAAAGGGTGTCAATACTATAGTCATCTTTCTGTCTCTTTCGCTTGCCAGGGTCCTGGTTGCCATAATAGCCGGAACACTGCAGCCGAAACCGATGAGCATGGGTACGAATGACCTTCCCGATAAGCCTATTTTTCTCAGCAGCTTATCCATCAGGAATGCTACCCTTGCCATATATCCGCTGTCTTCCAAAAAAGATAAAAAGAAGAATAAAATGACGATTATAGGCAAGAAGGACAATACGCTTCCGACACCGGCAAATAAGCCGTCAATTACCAGTGAATGCACCCAATCACTGACTCCTATTCCTATCAAGGCATCCGATGTCAATCCGGTAAACTTGTCAATCAATGTTTCCAGTAATTCCTGGAGAGGAGCACCTATGACATTGAAGGTCATCCAGAAAATAAAGAACATGATTCCTAAGAATATAGGTATGCCGAAATATTTATGGGTCAAGATTTCATCAATTTTTTCAGACCTCTGCTGTTCCTTTGTTTCCTGCCTTTTAACCACTGCTTCCGAGCAGATTTTTTCAATATAGCAATATCTCATATCTGCCAATGCGGCTTCCCTGTCTGTGTTTAAGGCTTCTTCCATATCCTTGACCACATGCTCTATGATATGAATTTGATTTTCGGTTATTCCCAGGTTCTTAAAGGTAGGCTCGTCTCCTTCAACAAGCTTGGTTGCAGCAAATCTGGGAGGATAACCTGCAGCCACTGCCTGGTCATATATTAAATGTGATATGGAATGGATGGCCTTGTGGACTTCCCCTATGCAAAAATCCAGCTTCCTGGGGCTTGTCTTATCCTTGATTGCCCTTATAACAACATCTATGAGTTCATTTATTCCTTCCCCCCTGCTTGCTGATATAGGGACAACAGGTATCCCCAAATGGGAGGACAGCTTCTTTACATCTATGGAATTACCGCTGGCTGTAACTTCATCCATCATATTCAAAACAATGACCATGGGAATCGATAACTCCATCAGCTGAAGGGTCAGGTACAAATTCCTTTCTATATTAGTTGCATCAACAATATTTAAAATTAAATCAGGTTTCTCCTTCAGCAAGAAATCCCTGGTGACAACCTCTTCCAAGGTATAGGGAGACAAGGAGTAAATACCCGGTAAATCTACTATTGAAATTTCCTTGTGCCTTTTTATTTGGCCTTCCTTTTTTTCTATTGTAACGCCGGGAAAGTTGCCCACATGCTGGTTACTTCCAGTCAAAAGATTATATAAAGTGGTTTTTCCGGAGTTTTGATTTCCGGCCAGGGCAATAACACTCATAGGTCGAATACCTCTTTTAATTGTATTTTTGCTGCTTCATCCTTACGAATAGTCAATATGTAGCTTCTGAGGGATAATTCGATCGGATCTCCCATAGGTGCAACTTTTCTCACTGTTACACGAGTATTTGGCGTTAAACCCATATCAAGAAGTCTTCTTCTTAAAAGGCCCTGTCCGCCAACTGATGCAATTATTCCGCCTTGACCCGGTTTTACCTTATCTAAAGTCATATTTCCCTCCAATTACTATATTGTTATTGATAATCATTATCATTTGCTGTTTAAATTATACGCTTATTGATAATCATTGTCAATAACCTTTTTCAGTACATGATAATTTCAGTACAAAATAAGATGGGGACATGCCTTCAAAAATATCCGCAAGCTGCCGGATATCACATTTTGAAGGAATATCCCCATACATAAACAAACTTCTTATTCCTATTTGAATTCTCCGTACTTCTCCGTACTGTGACTGTAGACTTCAATGACAGGTATCACGAACATGAATCCTGTCCCGGGTTCCTCGAAATAATCCAGTTCTTTCTTTATTTTCTCAACAACCACATCAAGCTTTTCTTTATCCTTTATAACGCTGAAGATTATTTTGCTGTATGGTTTTCTGCCGTCTATGAGCTTCCTTACGCTGTCAAGCATAGGCAGGTTTATGTTATGGTCCAAAAGAACCTTGCCCATACCTTGACTGTCTATGGAAGTAGCCCCTATTTCCTCATCATAGAATAATTCATTTATTTCATCAAGCTTATAGATGTCATTTAATATAAGCACTAAAGCATACATACGAACCTCCCTGATTTGATAACATGGTTATTATACCATACGGATATTTACTATTCAACAAGGATTTACACAAGCAGGCTCTCGTTGATACCAAGTATAACAACCTCGGATGATGCTTTATTTTTAAATATTTGTGGATCGGCAACAATAATCCCGTTAGTATTATAATGCATGGGTACCACAATTTTTGCCTTTATAAAATCGCAAGCCTTGACGGCATCGTCGATATCCATGGTATAATTTCCCCCTATGGGAAGAAAAGCAACATCAATATTTTCATCCTCTAATAATTTCATATCATATGTAAGCCCGGTATCTCCCGCATGGTATACCTTCTTTCCCTTTACCTCAATAACAAATCCTCCGGGATTACCACCGTAAATCATGCTGTCCCTTTCGGAAATTCCGGAGCCATGGAGGGCATTTGTCATTTTCACAGTGCCAAAGTCAAACTTTGTCCTGCCGCCGATGTGCATGGCATGAGTTTTTACTTTGAATTTGCTTAAATAATTGGATATTTCATAATTTGTAATTACCAGGGCCTGGTTTCTTCTTGCTATATCAATAGTATCTCCCAGATGGTCACCATGTCCGTGGGTCACAAAAATATGAGTTATGCCAACTAAATCATCAACATTGATTTTACTTAAAGGATTTCCGCTTATATAAGGGTCTACAAGTCCCTTAAAACTTCCTTCTTCAATCAATAATGCCGAATGCCCCAGGTAAGTCAGCTTCATATAATCACCTCTTTTTATTTGTTAAGTATATAATAACTATATATTAAAATAAAATCAACCAAAAAAGCTATCTCACAGGAGTTTTCCTTATTGATTACAAATTATACAGTTCTATACACCTAAGAATTCACAGAAGAAAAATAATAAAAATATCAAGCGAACATTTGCAGGACACGAATTAAGTATCGGAAGCAATTGCGCAGCAATTGCCTCACACCACTTCAACGAGGTGGACGTTTTAATTATTAATGTCATGAACATTAAAGGATATTAACTACTTAAATGGAAGAGTATACACATCGTTCTAATTCTTAGCAAATGAAGGTTAAAAATCCGTTAAGCAGCTTGCGTTGTTTGAGCGGAGCGAGTTCGCAAGCTGTAGGATTTTTATGACTGAATGAGCTTTAGAATTATTCGTGTCCGAACCGTGAGCGGATATTTTTATTATTTTTGTACTTAGGCTTTCTTCTTGCCTAAGTACGCTTCCTGGATTTTTTCATTTTTTATTAATTCTGAAGCAGGGCCTTCCATCACAACAACCCCTTGCTCCAAAACATATGCCTTATCTGCAACAGACAGAGCCTTGAAGGCATTTTGCTCAACCAAGAGTATAGTTTTTCCCATTTTTTTGATTTCAAGAATAATGTCAAATATGGTATTTATCAATAAAGGTGCAAGTCCTAAAGAAGGTTCGTCAAGGAGTATAAGCTCAGGACTGGACATGATGCCCCTGCCCATGGCAAGCATCTGCTGTTCTCCTCCCGATAGGGTTCCTGCCATCTGGTTTTGCCTTTCCTTTAAAATGGGGAAAAGGGTGAATATTTTTTGCAGATCCTCTTCAATCCCCTCCTTATCCTTTCTCAATATGGCACCCATATACAGGTTTTCCATTACGGTTAAATTTGCAAAAATTACCCTTCCTTCAGGAACTTGACATATGCCGGATTTTACTATTTTATGAGCTTGTTTGGGAAGTTTTTCCCCCTTGTAAAGTATTTCTCCATCCTTATATTTTACGATACCGCTGATCGCATTTATGAGAGTGGATTTTCCTGCCCCGTTGGAGCCTATGATCGAAACAATCTGCCCCTCCCTGACGTCTATGGTCACACCCTTGAGAGCATGGATTCCCCCATAATAAACATTAAGGTTATTAACTTTAAGCATGACCATCCTCCTTCCCAAGATAAGCTTCAATCACTCTCTTATCTTCCTGGATTTCTCTTGGAGTTCCAAGGGCTAAAGGTGTTCCGAAATTAAGAACGAAAATCCTGTCACAGGCAGCCATTACCAGATCCATGTGGTGCTCAATCAATAAAACGGTTAGTTCAAACTTGTCTCTGATTTCCTTAATTAACTCCACAAGTTGGATTGTCTCTTCCGGATTCATGCCTGCCGCCGGTTCATCCAAAAGCAAAAGTTTGGGCTCTAAGGCCAATGCTCTGGCAATTTCAAGCTTTCTCTGCAAGCCGTATGGAAGGTTTGAAGCAATAACATCCTTATATTCCCACAAGCCCATTAACTTTAACAGTTGGCTTGCCCTGTCATTCAGGCATTTTTCCTGAGGCTTGAATTTTCCTAACCTTATGACGGAATCAAAAAGATTGTAGTCAGCTAATTTATGACATGCCGTAAGCACATTATCGTAGGCGCTGAGTTTCTTAAACAACCTTATATTTTGAAAGGTCCTTGTAATTCCCATATTTGCAATTTCGAAAGGTTTAAGGTTTTCTATTTTTTTGCCGTAATAATAGATTTCTCCGCTGGTAATAGTGTAAATTCCTGTTATTAAATTAAATATGGTGGTTTTGCCGGCTCCGTTGGGACCGATAAGGCCAAAAATCTCACCTTCTTCAATATCAAAGGTCACATTGTTTACAGCGGTTAAACCTCCAAATTTCTTTGTCAAATTATTCAGAGAAAGTACTATCATGATTTAACCTCCCCTTTAGGTCCTTTTTTGAGAACTTTAGTTATTCCTTTAATACTGAATTCCTTTCCTCCCATCAGCCCCTGAGGTCTTGAAATCATAATGATTATAACGGCAACTCCATACAATACAAGCCTCCAGTTTGCAAAGCTTCGCAGTAACTCTGGCAGGAATGTAAGCAATATGGTTCCTACCACACTTCCGGATACGCTTCCCAAGCCTCCGAAAATCACTATGATGGTCATTTCCGTCGATTTGACCATTTTAAACATGACAGGCTGAATATAACCGAAGTAATGGGCCATCAAGCCGCCTGCAATACCTGCATAAAAGGCACTGATGGCAAAGGATATAAGTTTATATTTGAAGACATTGATTCCTATTGTCTGGGCCGCCAATTCTTCTTCCCTTATGGCAACCATGTTCCTTCCGTGGCGGGACCTGATTATAAGCACCAATACGCTTGTGGCAATCATATTGATTATCAGAACATTGGTCAAGGTTGTGGTACCTTGTGTGGGTATGCTTGATAGTCCCCTGGCCCCTCCAAAAAATTGGACATTGTCCAGTATAAGCCTTATGGCTTCTCCAAATCCTAAAGTTGCTATACAAAAATAGTCACCCTTTAGATTCAAGGTTAACTTTCCTATGATTAAACTAAAAAGCATGGCAACAAGTCCGCCTGCTATTAAAACCATAAAAAACTGTACCTGGGCCAAGGATTCAGGGAAAATTTTAAGCTTCAGGGTTAGCATGGCAGCCGTATAGGCCCCTATGGCCATAAAACCTGCATGCCCGAAAGAAAATAACCCCGTAAATCCCGTCAGCAGGGATAAACCTAATACAGTCATTAAATTTATGCCTGTCAATATTAGAATTCCTGATATATAACCCCAACTCATGGTCTACCTCCTAAGCCTTATCTTCCGTAACTTTTCCCATCAATCCGGTCGGCTTAAAAATAAGCACCCCTATGAGAAGGACAAATGCAATCAAATCTCTGTACTGGGATGACAGGTAACCGGAAGTCATTGCTTCAATAATGCCCAGGAGTACTGAACCGATTATGGCGCCCGGTAAACTTCCCAAGCCTCCAAAAACAGCGGCTATGAAAGATTTTGTCGTAATATTTCCGATTTGCGGATAAACGACATATTTCATTCCAAAAAGCATACCTGCCAAACCTGCCAATAAACCACCCAGCATAAATATAATAAAAATAACCTTATCCACATTTACCCCCATGAGGGTACTTCCTCTTATACTGTACGATGTTGCCCTTATGGACAAGCCAATCTTGGTCTTTTCTATTATATACATTAGACCTACCAAGCTTAAGCCGGCTATCAAGAGCATTAAAACATCTATTCTTCCTAAGGCAACGCTGCCCAGCATGATGGGTTCAGTGGAAAAAACAGCCGGGTAAGATCGGAATGTAGGTCCTATGGGAGATGCAATTACAATATTCTCCAAAAAGATTGAGGCGCCCATTGCAGAAATTATAAAATAAAGAAATGGGGCATTTCTTTTTCTTAAGGGCCTGTATACCACTTTTTCTATGCTTACGGCCAATAAGCCCGACCCAATCGCAGATAAAATAAATGCTATAAAAAAGGGTACATTTAACAAGGTGAGACAAAAATATCCCACATATGCACCTATCATAATAACTCCGCCATGAGCAAAGTTGGAAAAGTTCATTATGCTGTATACAAGAGAGTAACCCACAGACATCAAGGCATATACGCTACCTAAAGACAGGCCGTTAACCACTTGTTGTAAAAAATAGCTCATACTACCTCCTCTATAATAGGCGGGTAAAACCCGCCTTTTCTTATTCTACACCGTATTTTTCCTGGAATACGTAATCTGCGTTTTCAATTTTTACTATAGCAGCCTGCTTTCCAATCGGGTTGTGGTCTTCGGGACTTAACTTGATGGTTCCCGTTACACCCTCTACGCTTACTTTGGTCAAGGATTCGGCAATTTTTACGGGATCAGCAGCTCCTGCATCTTCAATTGCTGCCTTTAACAAGAGGAATGCGTCGTGAGCCATGTAACCGTTTAATTCCATTGGAAGATTATATTTTGCGCTGTACCTGTCTCGAAGGGGTTTTACCTCAGGATCATTGAAATCCAAGTGGTTTACTATATAGCTTCCCTCAATGGCATCAGCAGCCATGGTCATCAGTTGCTCGGAAGGCCAGCCGTCTCCGCCCATCAATACCGCATCAATTCCCAATTCTCTTGCCTGATTTGCGCTCAGAGCAACTTCCTTGTAATAGTACGGCATGAGTATAAGATCAGGATTAGCGTCTTTTATTCTGCTCAACTGGGGTTTAAATTCAACATCGCCCTCTTTAAAAGCTTCCTTTGCTACTATTGTGCCGCCTTTTTCAGTAAAGGTTTTTTCAAAAAATTCGGTAAATCCTTGTGAGTAGTCACTTGCAACATCGTACAGGATTGCAGCCTTCCTTAATCCCAATCTGTCATATGCATAGCCTGCAGCTACGGCTCCCTGGTAGGGATCTATGAAACATACCCTGAAGTTGAATTCCTTAACCTTACCGTCATCACCAACGGTTACCTTGGGGTTTGTTGCAACAGTAGCGATATCAGGAACCTTGTACTCTTCCAAAACGGATGAAATGGCTATTGCCTGACCGCTTGCATTTGGACCGATGATTGCAACAACCTTGTCCTGGGATGCAAGTCTCTTGGTTGCATTTACTGCCTCTGCAGCATCGCCCTTGGTATCGTAATAGATACCTTCAACTTTTTTGCCTAATATACCACCGTTTGCATTAACTTCTTCAATCAACATTTTTATGGTATTACTTTCACATGTTCCCCAAACTGCCTGGTCACCGGTCAAAGATCCAATCCAGCCTATTTTAATTGTATCTTCTGCAGGTCCTCCTCCGCCGTTGCCGCATGCAGTAATTATCATTGTTAAAACCAATAATATACTGATAATTATTGAAAACCTCTTTTTCATAAAAACCTCCTGATTAATAATTATTAGTTTTTTTAACAAAATGGGTCGTGTAAACGTTGTAGTAGACATTATTATACCCTTTCTTTTAATTAAATACAAGTTACATTATTGTTATAAAGAATATGCCTGCAAATACTTACAATATACTGCAAATTTCTGTTATTTTACTAGGAAAAACAGGGGCTGCCTGTATGGGGACCCCCTTTTATTTAGTTGATTTTATGTACCAAAGTGATATAATTTAATTCATAATTATCAGGACTGCAATGTAAATATACTTAAGGACGGAGGCTTTTTATGAACTTTCTGGCGGGACTTGACATCGGGTCTACTACGGTTAAAATAGCCGTACTGGACCATGAAGGCAAAATGGTATACAAGCAATACGAAAGACATTATTCGGATATTACAAACACGGTTATTGAAATAATAAATAATTCATCTGAATACCTTAAGGACAGCTTTATTAAAATAAGCGTTACAGGTTCAGGTGCCATTGATGTGTCCAAATATTTGGATATCCCCTTTGTTCAGGAAGTTGCAGCTTCAACGAGGGCAATAGAAGAATTCATTCCTTCTACGGATGTGGTGATAGAATTAGGGGGAGAAGACGCAAAGATAACATACCTGTCCGGAAACTTGGAACAAAGGATGAATGGTTCCTGCGCAGGAGGCACCGGGGCCTTTATCGACCAGATGGCTGTATTGATGAAGACTGATGCAAAAGGATTAAATGAACTGGCGAAAAAACATAAAACCATTTATCCTATTGCATCCCGTTGCGGCGTATTTGCCAAATCTGATGTGCAGCCCCTGCTTAACGAGGGGGCAAGGCAGGAGGATATTGCTGCGTCAATATTTCAGGCTGTTGTAAATCAAACCATAAGCGGGCTGGCCCAAGGGAGACCAATAAGGGGGAAGGTGGCTTTTTTGGGCGGACCCTTGTTTTTCTTGTCCGAGTTGAGAGAAAGATTTAAAGAAACATTGGGACTGACCGATGAAAACTTAATATGCCCTGATGATGCCAACTATTATGTAGCGATAGGCGCAGCCTTGTTATCCCATGAAAATAAAAAAATAAGCTTCAATGAGTTTTTCAACAATATGAAGGCAAAAATTGAAAGTTCAAAATTCAGGTATAGAAAAACCGAGCTGCCTCCCCTCTTCAAAAATGAAGATGAATACAAGGCATTCCTGGACCGCCACAATAAACACAGGGCTAAAAGAAGGGACATGAATGAATACCGGGGACCTGCCTTTTTGGGAATCGACGCAGGCTCAACCACTACCAAGCTGGTACTAATCACTGAAAATGGAGAAATCCTTTATTCTTCTTACGGAAGCAATGAAGGAAATCCTCTTAATTCTGTGGTAAAGGCTGTCAGGGACCTGTATTCCCAAATGCATCCCGGCATTAAGATCGCCTATACGGCAGTAACCGGTTACGGTGAACACTTGATAAAAGCCGCATTGAAGGTTGATGAGGGAGAAATTGAAACCGTGGCCCACTACAAGGCTGCTGATTTCTTTTCAGAAGGGGTGGACTTCATTATTGATATCGGCGGACAGGACATGAAAAGCATGGTTATTAAAAATGGGGTCATAGATTCCATAATGCTTAATGAAGCTTGCTCTTCAGGCTGCGGGTCTTTTATTGAAACCTTTGCAAAATCCCTTGACATGACCGTACAGGAGTTCGCGGAAGAAGCAATATGGTCTGAGCACCCGGTTGACCTTGGTACAAGATGTACCGTATTTATGAATTCAAAGGTTAAGCAGGCCCAGAGGGAGGGGGCAAGCTTAAGCGACATTTCTGCCGGGATTTCATATTCGGTTGTAAAGAATGCCCTTTTTAAGGTAATAAGACTCAAAAACTTAGAAGCCCTGGAGGACAAGATAGTTGTCCAAGGAGGCACCTTTTACAATAATTCCGTCTTGAGGGCTTTTGAGCAGATAACGGGCCGTGAAGTTGTAAGACCCGATATAGCAGGCATCATGGGTGCTTTCGGTGCTGCCGTGATCGCCAAAAACAAATACATGGAAGGAAAAGAAAGCACTTTTGTCAAAGCTGAGGACCTTGATGCCTTCTCCTTCATTACATCCATGGAGCGCTGCGGTCTTTGCACTAACAACTGCTTGTTGACCATAAACAAATTTTCCGACGGCAGGTACTTTGTTTCCGGAAACCGCTGCGAAAGAGGGGCAGAAAAATATGTAAGGGTTGCCAAAAAGGAATCCCTGCCCAACCTCTACAAGTACAAATATAAACGTGTTTTTGACTACAAACCTCTTCCCTTGAACCAGGCAAAAAGAGGGCTTATAGGAATTCCACGGGTTCTCAACATCTATGAGGATTATCCTTTTTGGTTTACATTTTTTACTCATTTGGGTTACAGGGTTGTCCTTTCGGGGACATCAAGCAAGAAAATTTATGAGCTTGGCATGGGAACAATACCCTCCGAATCGGTTTGCTATCCCGGAAAAATTGTTCATGGCCATATAACCGACCTTATCAACAAGAAAATTAAAAAAATCTTCTATCCTTGTATTTTTTACAATATAAAGGAAGACAAGGATGCCGGAAACCACTATAATTGTCCTATTGTTATATCCTATCCGGAATCAATCAAAGCCAACATTGATATGAGGGATATTGTTTTTTACAAACCCTTCCTTAACCTGAACGATAAAGAAAAACTTATTGAAAAACTGTACAGGGAACTGGGAGAAGGGGAGGGCTTGACCCTGTCTGAAATCCGGTCTGCAGCAGAGAAGGCTTATGAAGAATTGTATGCCTACAAGCAGGATGTGAAAAAGGAGGGGGAGAGGGCTCTAAGCTACATGAGAGACAACAATAAAAAGGGTATTGTGTTGGCAGGCAGACCCTACCACATAGATCCGGAAATCAATCACGGGATACCTGAGATGATTGAAGGATATGGTATGGTTTTGCTGTCGGAAGATTCCATAAGCAGCCAATACCCCATTGAAAGGCCCCTGCGGGTAATAGACCAGTGGTCTTACCATACCAGACTTTACAAGGCAGCAACATATGTTTCAAATACCGATGACCTGGAATTAATCCAGCTGAATTCCTTCGGATGCGGCCTTGACGCGGTAACAACCGACCAGGTAAGTGAAATTTTGGAGAAGAACAACAAGATATATACCCTTATAAAAATAGATGAAATCACTAACCTTGGGGCGGTCAGGATTCGTTTGCGATCTCTCTTGGCCTCCATGGAGGAAAGGGAAAGAAACGGGGTGATTCGCAAACCCTCCGATTCCAGGTACAAAAAGGTTCTTTTTACAAAAGAAATGAAGAAATACCATACCATATTGATACCTCAAATGTCTCCCATTCATTTTCAATTTGTAAGCACTGCTGCCAAAATGTCCGGTTATAATACGGTTGTCCTGCCGGCGGTTGACAAAAAAGCTGTTGATATGGGACTTAAAGTTGTAAACAATGATGCCTGCTACCCATCCATAATAGTTATAGGGCAGCTTATCAATGCTTTGAAATCGGGAGAATATGATTTAAACAATACCTCCCTCATGATTTCTCAAACAGGGGGAGGGTGCCGGGCTACAAATTACATAGGTTTTATCAGAAAAGCCCTTAAGGATGCAGGTTTCGGCCATATACCAGTAATATCCTTCAATGTGGTGGGACTGGAAAAGCAACCTGGCTTTAAATTGACCCTTCCGCTTTTCAGGAGACTGGTAATGGCTATCGTGATAGGAGATACCCTGATGCGGACCACTTACCGTACAAGGCCCTATGAAAAAATAAAGGGCTCTATAAACGCCTTATATGAAAAATGGGTTGAGAAAGCCCATGATATAATCGAAAAAGCCAATATTAAAGAGTATATTAATCTTATTCAGAATATTGTAAAAGATTTCGATAATGTTGAACTGGATGAAACAATTAAAAAGCCAAAGGTTGGAGTTGTAGGCGAAATCCTTGTAAAATTCCATCCCAACGCCAACAATGACGTATTCTCCCTTTTGGAAGAGGAAGGGGCCGAAGTTGTTGTCCCTGACCTTTTGGACTTTTTCTCCTATACTGCTTACAACGGGGTTATAAAATATGATGAGCTGTTGTTTGGAAGCAAGGCATCAAAATTCATAAACAACATTGCCGTCAAGATAATTGATTTCTATAAGAAACCAAGCCTTGAGGCATTCAAAAATTCCAATAGATTTTTAACTCCGGTAAACATTAAGGAACTGGCAAACAAGGCTAAAAATTTCTTATCCCTTGCCAATCAATCCGGTGAAGGCTGGTTTTTGACGGGAGAAATGATTGAACTCTTGGAAAGCGGTATTAACAACATCTTGTGCCTTCAACCCTTTGCCTGCCTTCCAAACCACATTACCGGCAAGGGAATGATTAAAAAACTTAAAGAAGCTTATCCCTGGTCCAACATAGTCCCCATAGATTTTGATGCGGGAATGAGTGAAGTTAATCAAATAAACAGGATTAAACTGATGCTGGCAAATGCGGTGAGAAATATGACAAGAGAACAGGATGAAAAAATCAGCGGTTTGGAAGAAGCTGCCTTTGACTTTTCCAATATGAAAGAAATAGAAATTTAAAAGCACCTATAAAAGGTGCTCAGGTTGCTGACAAAGTCAG
>DCDC01000200.1 GCA_002316225.1 Firmicutes bacterium UBA1065
ATTGGTGATGACCCTTGTTTTTACCGGATGCGCTTCAACCACGCAAGGGAATAAACCTGCGGAAGGGAACAAGCCCGCAGAAGAAAACAAACCCGCGGAAGAAAACAAGCCTGCGGAAACAAATGAACCGGAAAAGTTCCTGATAGGTATTTCCCAGCTTGTGCAGCATCCTGCCCTGGATGCATCCAGACAGGGATTCATAGATGAAATGGAAAAATTGGGAGTCGAGGTTGAATATATCGACCAGAATGCCCAGGCGGACATAAGCAACGCGCAAATGATTGCCGAGAAATTTGTCAAGGATGGGGTGGACTTAATATTTACCATAGCAACCCTCACAACCCAGGCAGCAAAAAAAGCAATTGAAGGAACAGACATACCCTTAGTGTTCACCGCAGTTACAGACCCTGTCTTTTCCGAACTGGTACCGGCACTGGACCAAACAGACAATAATATTACGGGAGTTGTGGATGCCGCCCCCATAAAAGAAAACTTGGAGTTGTTCAAAGCCTTAAAGGAAGATATTAAAGCAGTGGGAATCATTTATAACATAGGGGAATCCAACTCGGAAGTTCAGGTTCAGCAGACCAGGGATATTGCTCAAGATCTGGGTCTGACCATAGAAACGGTGGGGATAACTTCCATAAACGACATTCCTCAAGCCATTGATACAATTTCCAGGAAGGTTGAGGGTCTCTATATAATTACGGACAACATGGTGGCATCGGCCATGGAGCTGGTTGCCAAGCTGGCAGGAGACAATAAACTTTTGACCGTATCGGCGGACGGCAGCCATGTAGACCAGGGTATACTGGTATCAAAGGGAATAAGCTACTATGCCATAGGGCAGGAATCTGCAAGGATAGCAAAACGAATTTTGGTAGACAAGATTGATGTTGCAGACATACCTGTTCAATCATCCTCTGATTTGGAGAAAAAGGTAAATTTAAAGACAGCGGAAGCCTTAGGATTTAATAAGGACCACAAAGCATTTGAAGGAGCAATATTCGTAGAATGAACACATTAATACTTACATCAATTGAACAAGGTTTAATATTCTCCGTACTGGCAATTGGGGTGACAATAACATTTAAAATACTGGATTTTGCGGATATGTCCGTAGAAGGAACATTTCCATTTGGAGCCTTCCTTTTTGCTAAGCTGATCAGCGGTGGATTTTCCCCCCTGATCAGCACCCTCTTGTCCTTTACCTTCGGGACCCTGGCAGGACTCTTAACCTATACCCTGAATATCAAGTTAAGAATCAAAGCCCTGCTGTCAGGAATACTAACGGCAACAATGCTGTATACCATAAACTTGAGACTTAACGGGAAATCCAACATGGGGCTCTTCAGCTATCCTTCCATATATGAAGGCCATGAGCCCGTTATAGTTCTCATCCTCATAATATTGGCGGTAAAAATGCTGATGGATGCATTTTTAAAAACAGAAGTGGGGTATTTGCTGATAGCTACCGGAGACAATGAAACCTTGGTTAAATCCCTGGGGGAGGATTCAAACAAGTATAAATTGATAGGATTAATGATTTCAAACGGATTGGTAGCCTTGAGTGGGGCATTGATGGCACAATATCAGGGTTTTGCGGAAATAACCATGGGAACGGGAATCATAGTGGTAGGAATTGCATCTATTATCGTGGGGGATACCATACTGAGGAGAAATAAACTTTTAAAAGCTACAACCAGGGCAATAATGGGAGCCTTAATATACAAATTCATCGGAGCCCTTGCAATTGATTTAGGCCTTGCGCCTACAGACCTTAAAGCAATAAATGCAATAATAGTGATAATCTTTTTAACCTATAATACATTCAACCCTCTAAAAATAAAAAAAGCTGATGAATATAAAGTCGTGGAGGAAGCAAAATGCTAAATATAATAAATTTGACGAAAACTTTCAATCCGGGTACAAGTTACGAATTAAGGATATTCAATGATTTCAATCTTCACATAAACAAGGGTGAATGTACGGGAATATTAGGTGCCAACGGGTGCGGGAAAACCACCCTCTTCAATATAATCAGCGGAGTACTCAGGCAGGAAAAGGGAACTGTAAGCCTGAACGGTAAAATCATTGATAACCTGAAGGAAAACGAAAGGGCCCGCTTTATAGGCAGGGTCCACCAAAATCCTTCGGCAGGGGTGTCCCCGTCTCTTACTATATTGGAAAACATAAGCCTGTCGGACAAAAAGTGCCAGAAATTTACACTGAGAAAGTTGATAAATAAGCAGAAGATAGAAAGCTACAGGGAAATTTTGAAAACCCTTGACTTAGGGCTTGAAAACAAGCTCAATACCGAGGTTAAATATCTTTCGGGAGGACAAAGGCAGTCCTTGTCCCTCCTTATGGCAACCATGAACAAACCTGAGCTTCTTTTGCTGGATGAACACACGGCAGCCCTGGACCCTAAAACTTCAAGGCTGGTGATGGAAAAAACCCAGGAGCTCATTAAATCATATAATATTACAACCATGATGATATCCCATAACGTAAGGGACGCGGTCAAGTATTCGGACAGGATAATCATGCTTGACAAGGGAGAAATAATACTGGATGTAAGAAGCGGCCAGATAACTGAAAAGGAATTGCTGAACATTTACAATTCGAGAAATTACGGGAGTCCCTTGCAGGAAGCGGTATGATGAAGAATAATAAAAATATCCGCTCACGGTTACGGCCGTTGTCGTGACCTGCAAATGTTCGCTTGATATTTTTATTATTCTTCAAAAGGAAACAATAATATGGGGGAAATATACTCCTCCTTTTTTTTGCCCGGCTGGCGGGTACTGATATTGCTTTTGCCCTTTGACACCAGGGAATAGTGACATTGACCGTCTGATATGCTATAATTGCATTGAAGTTGAAACAATTTTCCGAATATGCGTCTATAGAGAGAAACATAATACAGACAGAGGTAATTTAAATGAGAAAATACATAGCAATAGTTTTAGTATTGGTATATGTCCTGGCCCTGAACGGCTGTTCCGATATGAATACTCTACCTGTTCCTCCACCTGCTCCTGCCCCTGGTCCCGGGCAGTTAACTCTTGATAAAGTACTTGAGTTGTCTGCAAAGGGTGAAAAACTGACTTGGGCTGATTTTGAGGAGTATGCTTATGAGGATATTGGCTCCGGCTTGCATATCTATTGTTATGACATTGACGAAAACTTCTATTTACTGATTGGTGGAAATCCGCAATTTGAGCCTGTGTATATCCGCCTTGTTTCAAAGGCAGACCAAGATAACTACATTGACATAAGAAGAGAAAATGTTAAGGCTTTTATTGAGCGTTCAGTGTAAAGGAAAAGATAAAGATATTGGGCAGGAGGCATTCTATGGAAAATATTGAAAAAGAAATCAGGAACAACCCCCTCTTTAGAAACATGAAGGAAGACGAAATAATATCTGTTCTTAAATGCGGTTTTGCCACTGTGGAAAACTACGCAGACAATCAGCTAATATTTGAAAGGGACCAAAAAGTAAGCCAACTGGGTATCGTAATTGAGGGTATCTTGAATTTGGTATCTCAGAAATACGACGGCAACAGGGTTATAGTAACAAGCTTGGAGAAAAATGATTTATTCGGAGAAGCCTTGATTTATGCCTCCGAAGGGACATCTCCCTATGACCTGGTAAGCTCCGGCAAGAGCAAGGTACTCCTGATACCCTACAGGATATTTTCCGGTATGTGCCATAAGAACTGCAGCTACCACAATCAGCTGATTAAGAACATGCTTACCATTTTATCGGATAAGATAGTCATGCTCAACAAAAAAATGAATATTTTAAACGCCCAATCCCTGAAAGGAAGGATTGCGGTATACCTTCTGTCCCTCCAGAAAAATACAAAGAGAAAGGTTTTTAACCTGCCCATGAACAGGCAGGAATTTGCCGATTTTTTGAATGTTAAAAGGCCATCCCTGTCCAGGGAACTTTCCAATATGCAGAAGGAGGGTATCATTGAAGTTTACCGGTCCAGCATCAAAATATTGGACATGGACAGGCTGAGGGAATTGGCAGATTAATTTTGCTATTATGTTGAAGAGAAGAATTTTCTGTGTTAAAATATTTGTATTCATGGAAACCAAGGAGCTCTTATGAAAATTACATTTATACATACATCCGACTTGCATTTAGGGAAAAAATTTGATATTAGCAACTTCTCTTTAAAGGAAAGACAAAAGAGAAGACAGGAATTATGGGATACATTTGAAGAAATAATCAGAACAGCCAAAATCCGGGAAGCCGGGTATTTATTCATAGCAGGCGACATGACTGAGGGAGACTATATCAGCTATAAAGAGCTGAACAAGATCTCCGAAAAATTCAGCTCCATACCCGATACAAAGGTCATCATCACCTGCGGTCAAGGGGACCCCTGCAACATCAACAACATGTATGAATACATAGAATGGCCTGATAACGTATACATCATAAAAAATACCGATACAGTCGAGAAACTTTATTTCCCCCAGGATAACCTGTGCATCTGTTCAATAAGCTGGGACAACCATGAAAGAAACGAGAAAAGCCAGTCCATTTATGACCTGTCGGTTGATGAAAGCAAAATAAACGTCCTCATGCTTCACAGCCATATTGATTCAAACGATAGACTGCCCATTAACATTGATATGATAAAAAACAAGTTTGATTACTGCCCCTTTGGAGGAAGCCATAACTTCCGGCAAATATCCGGTAATATTGCCTACTGCGGCACACCAGAGCCCCTCTCCTTTGAAGAGGAAGGAGACCATGGGATAATTTGTGGAACTTTGGAGAAAAAGAAGGCGGAGTATTCCTTCCTCCCTCTGGCCAAAAGAAAATTCATAACCAGAAGGATTGAGCTTAACCTTTCACACACTTTTAACAAAATACTGGACTTGATAAAGTTTTCAGGTGATATGTTTTCCAATACCAAGGACTATGTCCGCATAGAGCTGACGGGAGAAGTAAACCCTGATATTTCAATGGATGAAATAGAACTCGAAGCCAGGCAGTTTTTTTATTATATTGAATTTGAGCACAATTACCTTTATGAAACCGAAGGCAGGAATTATGAAGGCAATGAATACAATATAATAGAAAGCTACAAGCACCAGTTTGATAATTCCGGCGATAAAATCCAGCAGCAGGCATTTAAGCTGGGACTTGAAGTTCTCAGGAAAGAAAAGGTGGTAAAATAACATGTATATAAAGAGATTGCATTTAAAAGCCTTTGGAAAATTCATAAACAAGATGATAAGCTTCGAGGATAAATTCAACATAGTGTTCGGAGAAAACGAATCAGGAAAATCCACCATCCATAATTTTATCGAATATGTTATGTACGGCTTTGACGGCCTGTCAGGCCATAACAGGTATAAACCCTGGAACAGCTCCTTCTACAAGGGGTCCCTTGAAATAGGCCAAGGGGATAAAACTTACCTTATTTCAAGGAATTTTCTTTTGGATACGGTTCAGGTTTTCAAGAAGGTAAACGGAAGCAATGAAGAAAATGAAGATTATGAATTAAATGATTCTCTCGTTGAGAATTTTGATGTTCCCGGTGAGCACTTTTTTAATATTAACAGGATATCCTTCAACAATACGGTAAGCATAAGCCAGCTTGGCAACAAGACCGAAAGGGAGCTGGCCGGTGAGCTGAAAAACAAGATAAGCAACCTCAGCAGCACCAGGGATGAAGATATTTCAATTGACAGGATTTTAAGAAACCTAAACAGCATAAAGGAAGAAGGAGGAAGCGAGGATGATGAAAAATCCTTGCTGGGCCAGTATGTTTTGCGCCTGGAGGAATTGAGGAAGGCCAAGGAAAACACCTTGATTTCAAACAGGCAGGTAATGTTTTTGGCCATGGAGAAGAAAAAGCTCCAGAGCAAAATCCACCAGCTCAACCTGAAAATACAGGAGAAGCAAAAGGAATTATCCGATTATGAGCTCTCCCTGGAAAAGCAGAAAGTATTAAAAGCTAAACCTTACATGGAGGAAATAGAAAAAATTAAGGAAGAGCTTAGATTAATCGAAGGATATGTTGCAGCCTGCTCAAAGGAAGACTACATTGAAGCATCCGAAACGGAAAGCAGCCTGGCTTCATTAAAAAATGAAAGGCAGAGGCTTCTGGAGGAAAAAGATGATTGCCTTATTGAACTTAAAACTAATGAAGAGGATTTATGCAACCATATTCCCTCTGACTTCGAACTTGATAAATTAAATGAAGACTATAACTTGTTAAGGGAAACCCAGGAAAAAATTGATGCTCTTAAAACAAGAATTGAATCTGATAAGGAAAGCATAGCATCAATCGACCTGGATGAGATAAATAAATTCATAAGTGATTATCAGGAAGTTGAAGATCTGAAAAGCAGGATACAAATCAACAATGCTTTGATTGACAACATGAATTATGATTCAATGAAGCAATTCGGCATGAAGCATTGGTGGCTGAGTTTCTTGTATGGTCTTTTGGGCTTTGCTTTTGCAGGGGCAGGAGGATATTCATGTTATTATGCCTATAATAACAATATTTTTACTTATTACTACGGGGCTGTCGGGTTTTTGATAGGTATATTCTTTTTTGTTCTTTCAGGAAGAAAAAGGAATATTGCCAACAGCGCCAAAAAAGAAATAGAAAGCATGGATTGCCAAAGGGCCGACTATACATTGCATAACGGTAAGATGAATGAACAGATTGATGAAATCCTAAAGAGAAACAATTTTGAGGATTTCCCTTCCATGGCTGAAGCCCACCAAAAGGTTAGCGCAGAAAAAAGTATTTATGAAGACAGGATGGAACTTCTGAACAAGGATGAGAAGACCCTTAAGGAACTCATGGAGGAAAGGGACACCATAAAAGAAAGGCTTGAGATGTCTTTAAGCAGGTTAAACTTAAACTTGTCCCGGGAGACCATGAAGGAAATAAATGATGCTTTCCGGCGCAAGGACAGCGTGAAGGAACAAATCCAATATTTGAAAAATAAAATTGACCTCCTGGATAAGGATATAAAAAGGTTTGATAAGGAAATAGCCTTTGAAGAAAAGCGCCTTGAAATGATACTTAATGCAAACGGTGCAGAAGACGTGGAAGCCTTCAAAAAAGCTGTCGAACTCCATGAAAGGTACGAGGAGCTTCAAAAACAAAAAGAACAAATCCAAAATATTTTAAGAGATATACTGGCTAATGCCGATTACTACGAGTTAAAAAGCAAGCTGATCAATGTTCCTGAAGAAATCAAGGAAATTGACAAGAATGAAGTTCAACTAAACATTTTCCGCTTAAATGAAGAAAAAACCGCCATGCTTAAAAGCATTGATGAAATTCATAATGAAATTGAAGACATTGAAGAAAATACAAGAAGCCTGGCAGAAATCGAAGAGGAGATAAGTTTTTACGAAAATAAGATAGGATCAATTAAAAATAAGGTTAAGGCAGCGGAAATCGCAGCAGAAAAAATAAGGCAAATATCAAATTCCATTAAGGGCGATTTCATGCCCCTCTTAAGGACCACCATAAGTGATAATTTTTCATACCTGACCGGAGGAAGGTATAAGAGGGTCAATATTGATGAAAATATGAATATCACGGTCATGTCAGAGGAAGAAGGGGACAGGAAGATTGAACTTGAAAATTTGAGCGGGGGGACCCTTGACCAGCTGTATCTTTCCTTAAGAATTGCCCTCAGCAGCATTTTAAGCGGAAATCAAAATATACCTTTGATTTTGGATGACAGCTTCGTTCAATATGATGCCACCAGGCTAAGAAAATCATTGGAAATGCTGGCAAGAGAAAGCGAAAGAAGACAGGTGATCCTCTTTACATGCCAGGAAAGGGAAGCTGACCTTGCAAGGCAGATGAACATTCCTTTCAACTACATCAGACTATAATAAGCTGCAAACACTCTTCATCTGAACATATATTGTCATTACTTTGAACACAGGTAAATTTCATTATTATGAATACTTCTTAAATTATCATTGCTGTGAATGATTGACAATCTGTCATTCTGGGGGCTTTAGCCCGAAGAATCTCATGAGATCCTTCGCTTTGCTCAGGATGACATCGGGTATTTGTTTTTTGTGATGACAAAAAAGGGCTTGTAATATAAGGAGAATTATGAAAATATACGCTATAGCCGATTTGCATTTAGATTTTAAGAAGGAAAAGCCCATGGATGTTTTCGGCGACAAGTGGGAAAACCATGAGGAGCATATAATATCAAACTGGGAAAATACCGTGGGTGAAGATGACTTGGTCCTGGTACCCGGGGATATATCATGGGCCCTAAAGCTGAATGATGCCTTGGATGATTTATTGAGAATAGATGACCTGCCGGGCAAGAAAATCATAGGCAAGGGGAACCATGATTATTGGTGGACTACAGCTTCCAAGCTTGAAAGTTTAGGCCTAAAGACCGTAAAATTTTTAAAGAATAATTTTTTTGAGTTTGATGGCATTTCAGTATGCGGCACCAGGGGCTGGGACACCATGGAAGAGCATTCGGACGAAGTAAACAACGAGAGGATTTTTTTAAGGGAACTAAGCAGGTTGAAAGTATCCCTTGAAGCTGCAAAAAAAGCAAGCGGCATAAAAATAGTCATGCTTCATTATCCTCCCTTCAACAGGGACGGGAGCCCAAACGAGTTTTTTTCTCTCATGAAGGATTATAAGGCGGACATCTGCATATACGGCCATCTTCACGGGGAAGAAGGCCACAAAAACATAAAAGAAGGTCTCATAGACAATATTGTGGTTCACTGCGTTTCAAGCGATTACCTGAACTTCAGATTAAAAAGAATAATATAGTACAAAACTCTTGTTATAACAAATCGAAATGATTAGCTAAATCAAAAATGAATAAAAATATCTGCTCACGGTTTCGGACATATAATGCTGGCACCACTATTTCGCAATTAAAATAATAAAAATAACAAGCGAACATTTGCAGGACACGATTTAATTCTTAGCGAAT
>DCDC01000026.1 GCA_002316225.1 Firmicutes bacterium UBA1065
CAATCAAGGGATACAGGATAGACTTGTTCATGGAGAGCAAGGAGGATGCCTTGGCCTACGGAATCAGGCAGGTGAAGGTTTATATTCTGGAATAATCGTGTCCTGCAAATGTTCGCTTGATATTTTTATTATTTTTTATATGACAGAAGTAAATATCCGCTCACGGTTTCGGACACGAATAGTTCTAAAGCTGAGTATTTTTGTGTGGAAAATCTGTCTAAAATGATGTATATTGTAAGTATAACATACTTAGAGAGGGAATTATGAAAAAACCGATTTTTATAGGAGTATCGGGAGGATCCGGTTCAGGTAAAACAACTATAGTTAACAGGATATGCTCGGAGGTTCCGGAAAAGAGCGTGGCAATCATGGAACATGATTCATATTACAAGGACCAAAGCTCATTGACTTACGAGGAAAGGTGCCTGACAAATTATGACCATCCCTTTGCCTTCGATACGGACCTCTTTGTGGAACATATAAAGGAATTGAAAAAAGGCAATTCAATTCAAAAACCTATCTATGACTATTCAATACACAACAGGAAAAAGGAAACGGTCACCGTTGAGCCAAAGGAAATAATCATAGTTGAAGGCCTCCTGATATTTTACGAAGAAAGAATAAGAGAACTCTTAGATATCAAAATTTATGTAGATACTGATGCGGATATAAGGATTCTCAGGAGAATCATCAGGGACATGAATGAAAGAAAAAGAAGCCTTGATTCCGTCATCAACCAGTACCTGAATACAGTAAGGCCTGCCCATGAACAGTTTATAGAGCCCAGCAAGAAGTATGCGGATATTATCGTGACAGAAGGGGGCAACAACATGGTGGCTGTTGACCTGATGGTTACTAAAATAAAATCCTTGCTGAACATGATCTGATGGAGAAACAGGATGGATCGAATATCGATTAAGGAAATAATCGTGGTTGAAGGCAAGGCGGATGTTTCGGCCGTCAAGAAGGCAGTAGACGCCCAGGTTATTTCTACCAACGGCTTAGGTATAAATGACCAAATAATCAGTATAATAAAAAAGGCGGCAAAAAATAAGGGAATAATTATATTGACAGACCCTGACTATCCCGGCAAGAAAATCAGGAATATATTGAGTTCGGAAATAGAAAACTGCAAGCATGCCTTCATACCCAGGGACATGGCCAGCAAGGACGGGGATATCGGGGTTGAAAACGCATCAAAGGAAGCCATAATTGAAGCCTTGAAAAATGCAAGGGCTGAGCTTGCGAATAATGTCCCGGAATTTACCATGGATGACATGATGCATTACGGCTTGCTTGGTAATGATAAGGCAGCCTTAAGAAGAAGCCTGATAGGGGATATCTTGGGTATCGGCTATTGCAGCGGAAAGCAGTTTTTAAAAAGGCTGAATTCTTTCGGCATTGGAAGAGAAGAATTGGAAGAAGCTTTACTTAAGGCAAATGAGGATATCAATGGATGAAATAAAATTATACTCACCCAAAGTAATGATGGACATTCTTGACAGGTACGGCTTTAAGCTCAACAAGAGGTTGGGACAGAATTTTATCATTGATGGGAACATAATAAATAAAATTGCAGACCTGGCAGACCTGGATGAAAATTCGGGAGTTTTGGAAATAGGGCCCGGTTTTGGAACCCTGACCCAGCTTTTGTGCAAGAAGGCCAAGAAGGTAATAGCCGTAGAAGTTGACAAGAACCTGAAAGAAGTTCATAAGGGCACTCTAAATTACCCCAATTTAAAGATTATTTACGAAGATTTTTTAAAGGTGGATGTAAACAAGCTTATTGAAGAAGAATTCCAGGGCCTTGACGTAAAAATAGTGGCAAACCTGCCTTACTACATAACTACCCCCATAATAACGAAAATCTTGGAGGAAAAGTACCGGGTTTCCAGGATTGTGGTGATGGTCCAAAAAGAAGTTGCCCAAAGGATTAATTCAAAAGCCGGCACCAAGGATTACGGGGCCCTGACCCTGGCCGTTCAGTACAGGGCCGACACAGAGATAGCCATGATAGTGCCGAATACGGTCTTCATGCCAAGACCAAAGGTTGATTCAGCCGTTCTTGTTTTGAAAATTTTGCCTGAGCCAAGAATCAGGGTACTTGATGAGAGGATGCTTTTTGCCGTTATAAAGGCTTCCTTCGGCCAAAGAAGGAAGACTATTTTAAACGGGCTCAGCCAGGGCTTGAATATTTCAAAGGACATAATAAAGGAATCTTTGGTTTACACGGGCATATCCCCGGGTATAAGGGGAGAAGAGCTTACTTTGGAGGAATTCGGAAGGATTTCGGACCAAATAAGCAAAAGAGTAAAAACTAAGGAGGATTTAAATGAAGATTTATACCAAGACAGGTGATAAGGGCCAGACATCTTTGTATGACGGGACAAGGGTCGACAAGGATTCTTTAAGGGTGGAATCCTACGGAACAATAGATGAGTTGAACTCTTATATAGGGTTTGCTTCAAAGTTTATAAATGACGAAAGTATAAAAGAAAGCCTGAAAAAAATCCAAATGAGGTTGTTTTTTGTTGCAGGGGAATTGGCAACCGTGGAAGAAGGGAAGTACAAGTATAAGATTAAGGACGAGGATATAGAAGCTTTGGAAAGAATCATAGATGATTACCTTCCTAAAATAAGGGGGGCGGATGCTTTTATAGTACCGGGCTCATCGGAAGCTTCGGCTGCCCTTCATGTTGCCAGGACCATTTGCAGGAGGGCAGAAAGAAGGATCATATCTTTAAAACGAAAGGAAGAAGTGAGCGACACCCTTCTTAAGTTCGTTAACAGGTTGTCTGATGTCTTATACACCTATGCAAGATTCTTGGAAAGCGACCTTACCATTATGAATTTTGAAAAGGCATATAACGAAAAGCTATAGTAATTGTTAATACTATTTTTATTATTTTTCTCTTGCGTTTATGGCGATATTAGCCTGAGAGCTTTAGCCCGAAGGATCTCTTGAGATCCTTCCGCTTCGCTCAGGATGACAATCGTGTCATTGCAATAAATTTAAGTAAATGTCATTATGAACGCAGTGAAGAATCTCCTACGCTCTGGATGACATTTTTTAGAACAAAAGATTGCCGATAATAAAGAGTTTAATGAAAAATTAAGATAAATACTCTTTACAAGGCATGTCTGTGGTGGTATCATAAATTTTGATACATCAGTTTGGAGGATTTAAATGAAGCAATTTTTCAAAGTTTTCTTCATTTCCCTTGTTTGCTTTTCAGTGATTATCATAGGCGGCTTGATTTGGCTAAGCGGCAAACTGCCCGAAGGAAGCGTTGATGCCACCGATATATTTGATGTATTAGGCAATAAAGACAAGGACGGCAGAATAAACGTACTCTTGTTGGGATTAGAAAGCAAGAGATCCGATACCATCATGCTGGTATCATATGACAGCAAAAGCAAGACCGGGGATGTTATTTCCATACCCAGGGATTCTTACGTTGAAAGGGACGGATTTGTTAACAGCGGTAACAATAAGATAAATTCCGTATATGCGGTTAAAGGTATAGAAGGATTATCTGAAATAATTTACCATATAACGGGGATTAAACCGGATAAGTACGTTACTATCGATTACGACGGGGTAAGAGCCGCCGTTGATGCCATAGGCGGGGTAGAGGTGGACGTGCCTTTTCATATGAGGTACACTGACCCCTATGCCAACCCTCCCCTGGATATAGACATTCCTGCCGGAAAACAGCTTATTGAAGGGGACAGGGCAATGGAGTTTCTAAGGTTCAGGAAAACAAATTATCCCGGCTATTCAGGATATTCCAACGGGGATTTAGGCCGTATCGAAGCCCAGCAGAACTTTGTAAAAGCGGCAATCAAGAAGGCCTTGTCACTTAAACTGCCCAAAGTTGTAAAAGAGGTATACCCCTATTTAAGCACGGATTTCACTTTGACGGAAGCTACATCCTTAGCTATGAGCTGCATAGGACTGTCCACAGAAAATATAAATTTCCATACACTTCCCGGACACCCGGAGACCCGAAACGGTATTTCCTTTTACATTATAGATTATCTGGCAACCAAGGATTTAATGTATTCAATATTGGAAATGGAATAAAAAACGGTAAAACGCCTCATTGGAGGCGTTTTAGGTTTTTTTGCAAATCAATAAATGTCCGTGTCCCTGGGAGAGTTTTTGTTAATAAGCATCTCTTCGCCCCTTCGGACCATTTCCCTTACACTGAGGCCGTTGACCAGAGCCGGATACATTTTTGAATCTGCCTTGTTAATGACAGGCATACCCAACTCTTGGGCTATTTCCATCTTTAATTCGTTTATAGCCTGTTTAGCTTCAGGAACCAATAATTTATTTTTGCTCATATGATTGCTCCTTTCTTACACTGAAGCTTATTCTTAGTATTAACCTTGAGCAAAAAAATAAACTGTTAATAGTTGCAAAAAAATTTTTTGAATTATTAAAGGGGACACCCCCTTGGAATGTCCCCTCCTTCTTATCTGGGTACGGTTGCCGGCGTTTTTAAATCCCTGCATGAGGGTGCGCATCTGCGCCTTCTGCCGCCTGCACCTGCAATACTATGGCGCTGGAATCCGCCGCCGGTTCCGAATACCTGACCGCAGTTATCAGATTCTCCTGCTCCCATGACCCGCCTGTTGTCACAACGGAATTCCCTGTCTCGAATTCCTAAGAGATCCCTGTTGCTGCAGCGAAATCTTTCTCCGCCCGTGCCTAAAACATTGCTACAGCACCTTCTGCCCCTGTCGCCAAAAACCTCTTCACAGAAATCTTCCGCAGCTTCCAGCAAATCTTCGCATCTTCTTCTTCCGCCGGTTCCTAAAACACCCCGGCATCGTCCTGTACCATCTATGCAACCGGGACCTCGGAGAGCAATCCTCTGAATACCCAAAACATCGTCTCTATCTCTATTTCTATTTCTGCAACAGCTCATCATTACACCTTATTCGTTTTAAATTTTGAGTCAAGCTCAGTATTACTATATTCAAAATTGTACAAAGTGTTACGGCTGTCCAAAAATATTTTTGTATGACTCTTTAAATTTCTCTGAAATTATTTTTTTCCTGCATGTGTCACAGACTTTTTCTTCTTCATTTCCTAAACGGCTTTCAATAAAATCAAGCGCTTCTTCTGTCGTATAATGCTTATTGCATATGGAGCATTGAACCATTTTGAATTCCTTGTTCCAGATTGTCCTGACCCCATTGGCTTCTGTCATGGTTATTGCATTTGTAGGACACACCTGGGCACATGCACCGCAACCTATACAATCCTTTGAAGGGTCATCAAAGGGGGTGGAAACTTTCTTGCCGGTTCCCCTGTTTACCAGGGATATGGCTGAAGTACCCATTTTTTCACAAGCTTTGACGCAAAGGCCGCAGAGGATGCAATTTTCATTAATACTGAAATCCATATATCTTTCGGGAGCTTTTACATCATATTCTTCGGCTAATTTTTTAATATATTCATTGTTTGGAGTCTTAAGCAGGAGGAGAAGTATGATGTTTTTTCTCATGGCTCTTATTTTTTCCGAGTCGGTATTAACCTCCAGGCCATCATGTATGGGATAAACACATGCTGAAACAATCTTTGTTTTATTACCTTCTCTTGCTTCAACCATGCAAAGCCTGCACCTGCCCTGACCTTCAAATCCTTCCTTATGACAAAGGTTGGGAATATTGACCTTGTTTCTTTTGGCTAATTCCATCAGGGTCTCTCCGGGGAGGCCTTCATATTCAATATTATTTATTATAACTTTCAATTAATCCACCTCCTATCTTAACTGCTCCTGAAGGACATACAGTGAAACAGGTACCGCACTTAATACACTTGTCTTTGTGTATAACGTGAGGTTTTTTCAATTCTCCTTCAATAGCATTTACAGGACATTTTCTTGCACAGGCACTGCAGCCGATGCATGTATCCGGGTCTATTGAATAGGAGGTAAGATTTTTGCATACTCCAGCAGGACATCTTTTGTCAACAATGTGTTCCATATATTCATCCCTGAAATATTTTAAGGTGGTCATAACAGGATTAGGTGCAGTCTTGCCTAAACCGCAGAGGGAGGCATCTTTAATAGTTTCGCTTAAACTTATAAGCAAATCTATATCTTCCTCCCGGCCTTGACCCAAGGTAATCCTATTAAGGATATTGAGCATGGTATTTATTCCTTCCCTGCAGGTGGTACATTTGCCGCAGGATTCTTCAGACAAGAATTCCATGTAATACCTGGCAAGTTCAACCATACAGGTGGTATCATCCATTACGATAACTCCTCCTGACCCCATCATGGAGCCAATCCTGCTCAAATTGTCAAAATCAAGGGATATATCAAGGTATTCAGCAGGAATACAACCTCCCGAAGGTCCTCCCGTCTGGGCTGCTTTAAAGGGTCTGTCTTTAATAATTCCTCCGCCTATATCAAATACCAATTCCCTTAAGGTAGTTCCCATGGGAATTTCAACCAAACCTGTATTCTTTACTTTGCCTACAAGAGAAAAAACTTTTGTTCCGGAATTTTTTTCTGTACCTATTTGCTTAAACCATTGGGCTCCGTTTAAAATAATGGGCGGTATGTTTGCCCAGGTTTCCACGTTGTTTAAAACCGTAGGTTTGTCCCAAAGTCCTTTTTCTACGCTTCTAATGTATTTTGCCCTCGGTTCTCCCACATTTCCTTCAATGGAAGCCATCAGGGCGCTTGATTCTCCACATACAAAAGCACCGCCGCCCCTTACTATTTCCAAATCAAAATCAAAGCCGCTGCCCAGGATATTTTTTCCCAGGAAGCCATGTTTTCTGGCGTTGTTGATTGCTGTCTGCATATTTTCCCTGGCTAATTGGTATTCGTCCCTGATATAAAGAAATCCCCGATTTGAATTTATTGCATAACCGCAAATAATCATTCCTTCAATAACCGTGTTGGGGTCACCTTCCATGATGCTTCTGTCCATGAAAGCGCCGGGGTCTCCTTCGTCTCCGTTACATACCACATATTTGGGATAATTATCGTATTTAGAGCAGGTTCTCCACTTGCTTCCCGTAGGGAAACCTGCACCTCCCCTGCCTCTTAAGCCTGATTTTTCAACTTCAGTTATTACTTCATCGGGAGTCATTTCAAACAAAACCTTGCGTAAGGCCTCAAAACCGTTTCTTTCCTTGTAATCTTCAATATTTTTAGGGTCAATTTCACCAATGTTTCTAAGGGCGATTTTATGCTGGTGTTTGTAGAAGCTGGCATCCTTATGGGATACAATTTTTTTCTTGCTGTTGGTATCAAAATAAAGAAGCCTGTCTATTATTTCACCCTTTAAAATTGTTTTTGAAACAATCTCATCTACATCTTTTGCCTTGACTTTAAAATATGAGATTTCATCAGGCAGGATTTTTACTACGGGACCTTTCTCGCAAAGGCCGTTGCATCCGGTGGCTTTTATTTCAGGGATTACTTCTGTGTTTGTATCTTTTAATTTTTCAAGGAATCGGGTATATATGTCAAAACTGTTGTTTGCAAGGCAGCCTGTACCGCAGCATACCAAAATTTTTCTACTTGCCATTTTCAACTGCCTCCTTGTATTCATTGATTACTTCGATAACTTTATCCTTGGTCATGGCACCGAAGTATTTGTCGTCAACGACCATAACGGGTGCTAAAGCGCAGGCTCCCAGGCAGTTGACTATTTCAACCGAAAATAAACCGTCGGCTGTTGTTTCCCCCGGTTTTATATTCAATAAATCGGTCAATTCATTTATGAGGGTATTGGAACCCCTGATGTGACAGGCTGTGCCGTTGCAAACCTTGATGATGTGCCTGCCCTTGGGCTTAAGACTCAGGGCCTTATAAAAGGTTGCCATGGAATATATATCACTGGCGGGAACCTTTAAATAATCTGAAATAATGAAAATTGCTTCTTTTGGAATGAAATTAAACTTGTTTTGAATATCCTGGAGAATGGCCAAAGTGAATCTTTTTTCCGGCCTGTAATTATGGATTATGGTGTTTATATCAATTGTATCTATTGTCATGAAATCACCTTCGTTTATAGTTATGAAACCCGGAGTATGAAGATACTCCGGGTTGCTTTTATTAAAACGCTTCTGCCAAACGCCTGCTGCTTATTGAGAGTTCATTTAATTTTTCTTCCGTGGGAACTCCATATTCGTCCCAGCCTCTAACCTGGTAGTATTCATCAAGCATGGTCTGCAGTTCTGTTACCTTACCCTTTGATGGGCCGCTTGTTACAGGTTCTTTTAAGAGCCTTGGAGGAAGCATGTCATCTTCTCTTGTTAAGCCTGCTTCTATGTTAAACAGTTTTTCAAGGTTCCAGATTCTTTCTCCGATTTTCAGCATTTCTTCGTCTGTAAATTCAAATCCCGTGGCGCCTCGCAGCATTCCTGATACTTCCGGAAGTCCTATTGCAAAGGTTGTGAACAGGCAGATATCCGATGAATCAACTAAGGCGGTTAAATCCTGGAAGAGTTTAAGCAGGGCAGGCTTGCCTTCGGTTGACAATGGATCTGTTTTCATGGGTATACCCAATACTTCAGTTGAGGTAACATATCCTCTTACATGGCAACCGCCCCTGTTGCTGGTTGCGTAGGAAAGACCCATTCCCTGGATAGCTCTTCCGTCATATGCAGGCATTTCTTGTTTTTTAACGGTCATTGACAATTCGGGATGACCATACATTTCAGCCAAGCGGTAGGAGCCTAAGGCCAGCTTGTCGCCGAATCCCTGTCTGTAACCTGTTTTTTCGGTTAATTTCATGATGCTTAAAGCATCTCCGAATCTTAATTCTTCTCCGTCCAGATCTTCCTTGCTTATATATCCTTTTTCAAACAATTCCATGGCACAGGCAATGGTTGCTCCCATGGTAATGGGGTCAAGACCAAGCATGTTGCAAACATGGTTTGCCTTGTTTATTTCGTTTAAATCGCTGATTCCGCAGGAAGCTCCGTAGGACCAGCCTGCTTCATACTCGGGACCGCCTACGATACCCTTGTATTTGCCGTCAGGAATTCTTATTGTCCTGCCGCAGCCTATCGGACAAGCAAAGCATGCTTTATTTCTTACCAGGTAATTTTCTGTCAGGTATTCGCCGCTGATTTTTTCTGCTTCTTCAAATCTTGAAGCTTGCCAGTTGTTTGTAGGGAATGCATGCATTTCGTTTAATATATTAACCAGGATTTCAGTTCCGTAAGTTGCAAGACCACCTCCGGTACCGGTTACAGCATGAGATGTAACTTTTTCTCTTGCATTGGCTACGGCCTTGTTAAACTGCATTGGATTGGCAACACTTAAGCCCTTGGTGCCTTTCACAACAACGGCCTTTAAGTTTTTGGAACCCATTACGGCACCAAGTCCGGATCTTCCTGCAGCCCTGTCCTTGTCATTCATAACCGCTGCAAAAAGAACCAACTTTTCACCTGCCGGTCCTATACAAGCAACCTTGGCATCTTCTTCATTTTCACTTAAGAGAATATCGGTTGTTTCAAATACATCTTTGCCCCAAACATGTGAAGCATCCTTTAATTCTACCAAATCATCGTTTATATGCAGGTAAACAGGAGAGTTTGCTTTTCCTTCAAATATAATTCCGTCATAGCCGGCAAATTTCAATTCGGGACCAAAATAACCTCCTGAATTTGCTGCACCGATCGTGCCTGTTAAGGGAGCTTTTGCCACTACATTGAACCTGCCTGCGCATGTGGCATTTGTTCCCGTAACCGGACCGGTCATAAATATAAGCTTGTTTTCTGGACTTAAGGGATCGATTTGAGGGTCAATTTCTTCATATAAGTATTTAGTAGCCAGACCTCTGCCGCCTATGTATTCCTTGGCATAATCCATGTTTAATTTTTCAATCTTTATGGTTTTATTGGTTAAGTCGACTCTTATTATTTTTTCAGTGTAACCTCTCATTATTTAGCCCCCTCTCCAAATGCCTCTTTAAATTGGTTGGCAATAA